>NZ_JBHXSC010000117.1:0-10429 GCF_042716505.1 Streptomyces sp. NPDC058674 | reverse complement strand
GGCCGTGGGGTGGGGCCCCCCCCCCCGGGGGGGCGGGCCCGGCCCCGGTTGCGCCCACCCCCCCCGGGGTACGCTGTGTTGTTGCCGGGGGGCTACACGCCCCCCGGCAACGACCGAGGTCCCCTCGGCGACCAAGGCTGCATTGTGCCCTTTGCGGCCATCTGCCGCATTCGGCCCTTCGGGCTCCAGCCCATCGGGTGCCTCCCGATGCCGATGCCGACCCCGGGGCCGGCATCGGCAGGCGCCCGGTGGGGCGCCGCGCCGCGGTGCGTCGAGCGCCCGCGGCCTGCCGCGCGCCCGGCGACCCCGGCTCGCCGTACGTCCGCACCCCGGCGCCTGGCGGCCCCGGCCGGCCGTGTTGGCCGGACGGGCTGGTCCGGCCGGTGCCGGGGTGGCCGCAGGCAGGTGTGCGGCCGAACGCGGTGCACCAGCCGGACACGGTGGGCCGGCCGGCGGCAGGCTGGCCTCAGGTGGTCCGGTGGACGCCAGGGCGGCCCCAGTCGGCCGGGCGGGTTGGTCCGGCCGACGCCGGGCGGCCTCGGCCTGCCGCGCGGGTCGGTCCGGCCGGTGCCGGGGTGGCCCCGGTCGGCCGGGCGCGGTGGTTCGGCCGCACGGCCCGGCGGGTTCAGGTCGTCGTGCAGCCGCACGCGCGGTGGCGTCCGCCGTGCACCGCCGTGGAGGACGCCGGCCGCGGCACCGCTGCGGCTCCGCGCGCCGCCCGCGCCGAGGCCGCCCGCCCCGCCGCCGACTCCGCGTCGTGCACCACCCGGCCGCCGACCAGGGTCATCCGTACCACCGTCCCGCTGATGTCGGCCACCGGACAGCGGGTCACGTCCCGGTCCAGCACCACCAGGTCCGCCGCCTTGCCCTGCTCCACCGTCCCCGTCAGCCCCTCCTGGCGCAGTTGCCACGCCGTCCCCGACGTGTGCATCCGCAGCGCCGAACTCCGCCCCAGGCCCTCCAGCTCCCGGTGCAGCGGCCCCGCGCCGTGGGCGCCCTGCCGGTCGACCGCCGTCCGCAGCTGGTTCCACACCTGGAGCGCGTCCACGGGCCAGTCGGAGCCGCCGGACAGCCGCGCCCCCGCCTTCTCCAGGCTGCGGGCCGGGTACATCCACCGGTGCCGCCGCGGCCCGATGTACGGGAGCAGCGCCTCCATCGTCCAGGTGTCCTCGGCCGCCCACTGGAGCTGCATGCAGGCCGCCACGCCGAGCTGCGCGAAGCGCCGCAGGTCCGCGGGGTCCACGAGCTGCAGGTGCGCCACCGCGTTGCGCGGGTCGCGCCGCCCCGTCACCCGGCGCGCGTACGCGTATCCGTCCAGGGCCGTGCGCACCGCCCGGTCGCCCAGCCCGTGGGCGTGCATCTGCCAACCGGCGGCGTTGAAGGCCGCGGTCAGCCGCCCGTACTCCGCCGCCGAGGTGTAGAGCTCCCCCCGGTTGCCCGTCGGCTTCCCCGCCCCGTCCAGGTACGGCGCCAGCAGCGCCGCCGTCTGCGCGGGGTACTCGATCACCCCGTCCAGGAAGACCTTCACCATCCCGAACCGCAGCCCGGGCACCCCCTCGAACTCCCGCCGCAGCCCCTGCGCGTACGCCAGCGCCCCTGCCGGGTCCTTCGCCTGCGCGGCGTCGAGCCGGATCGCCGGGACGATCCGCTGCGGCAGCCGCCCCGACCCGGCGAGCTCCCGGTAGAGCCCCAACTCGTGCCGTCCCGCGAGGGCGTCCATCATCGTCGTGACCCCGGAGGCGGCCGCCAGCCCCAGCACCTCGGCGCACGCCGTGACCAGCTCCGCCCGGGAGGGTTCCGGCACGTGCCGCTTCACCAGCTCCTGGGCGTCGTCCTTGAGCACGCCCGTCGGCTGCCCGTCCGCGCCCTTCACGATCCGGCCGCCCACCGGGTCGGGCGTGGCCGCGGTGATCCCCGCGACGTCGAGGGCCCGGCGGTTCGCCCACAGGTTGTGGCCGTCGCCGCCGACCAGGATCACCGGCCGACGGGTCGCCAGCGCGTCCAGCACCGTGTGGTGCGGCACGCTGCCGGTCGGCAGCAGGCCGACCGGGTTCCAGTCCTCCACCACGAGCCAGCGGTCCGGTTCCGCCCCCGCGCCCCCGGTGTCCGCGAGGAAGCCGGTGAGGATCGCCAGGAGCTCCTCGCGGGTGGTCTCCGCACCCTCCAGGGAGGGCCGCAGCGACCGGTCCCCGGCCCCCAGCGGGTGCACGTGCCCGTCGTGGATGCCGCTCATGACGGTGTTCCCGCGCGCGTCGACGGTCTCGGTGTCCCGGCCGACGTACCGGCGCAGCGCCGCGTCCGGGCCCGTGGCGAGAATCCGGCCGTCCCGGCCGACCGCCACGGCGCACCCCGCGCCGCCCCGGGCCGGGTCGCCCTGGGCCGCCCCGGTGAAGAGCCGCGCGTTGTGGATGACCAGGGCCGCCGAAGCGCGCCCCGAGGGCGCCGCCGGGGCCGCCGAGGCGGCGCCCGCCGCGGCGCCGACCAGACCGGCCGCGCCGGCGGCGCCGGCCGCGGCCAGGAGCCCGCGCCGGGACAGCGGCCGGGCGGGAGGGGGGACGGGGGAGGCGGAAGGAGAGGAAGGGTGCGGGGAAAACGTCATGGCCACTCCGTACGTTGGACGTGGCGAGGACACTCTTTGATTAAGCCCGTAACCAGAAGCCGTCCCGGCCGACGGAATCCGCAGGCGGCGTCCGTACGATGACCGCGTGCCTGGACCGGGACCGACCATCGCCGACATCGCGCGCGCCGCGGAGGTCTCCACCGCGACCGTCTCGCACGCGCTCAACGGCACCGGCCGGCTCGGCGACGGCACCCGCCGCCGGGTCCGCGAGACGGCTGCCTCCCTCGGCTACGGAGCCCGCCGGGGGCCCCGTACGCGCACCCTCGGCCTCGCCGTCACCACCTACGCCGGCTCGGCCTGGGACTATGCGGGCGTCGCCTACTTCTCCCGGCTGCTCACCGCCGCCACCTCCGCCGCCCACGCCCGCGGCTACGCGCTGACCACCCTGCCCGCCGACCGGGGCGCCGAGCCCCTGTGGCACACCCTCGCCGTCGACGGGATGCTGCTGCTCGACAGCCCGCAGGGGGACCCGGTGCTTCGAGCGCTGCGGGCGCGCGGACTGCCGGTGGTCTTCGACGGCCGGCCCGCCGCCCCGCTGCCGGCGGACGTGTGGGTGGACAACGACCACGCCGCCACGACCCGCGAGGTGCTCGACCACCTGGCCGCGTCGGGGGCCCGCCGGATCGCCCTGCACTGCGGCTACGGCCGGGAGTTCTACACCGGGGCGGTCACCGCGGCCTACGAACGCTGGTGCGCGGAGCGCGACCGGCCCGCCCTGGTGATCCCGTTCGACCCGGCGGACGGGGCCGGCCACGCCTTCGACGGGGCCTTCGCCGCCCCCGGCCGCCCCGACGCCGTCTACTGCGTCTACGACCCCGGCGGTCGCCAGGTGCTCGCCGCCGCCGCGCGCCACGGCATCCGCACCCCCGGGGACCTGCTGCTGGTCTGCGCCAGCGACGATCCGGGGTACGCGGAGCTCGACCCCTCCGTGACCACCGTCACCCTCAATCCCGAGCGGATCGCCGTGACGGCGGTGTCCGCGCTGGTCACACTGATCGAATCCGGGCATGCGGAATCCCCCGGGCAGCGCACCGTGCCGACAGGACTACGGGTGCGCGCCTCGTCCCTTCCCCCGGACATGTACTAGAGTTATCTCGACATCGAGATATCTGCCCCAGGCGTACCGCAGCCGTCCCGCGCGGGTAAGGGTTACCTAACTTAGCCTCACCTTAGCGGACTGGCCAGTGGGCCACGCGGCAGGATTGCGGTAAAACGCGCGAATTCATGCATGAAGGAGACTGTCGTGTCGGCGAACAGCTTCGACGCCCGCAGCACGCTGCAGGTGGGCGACGAGTCGTACGAGATCTTCAAGCTGGACAAGGTCGAGGGCTCTGCCCGCCTCCCCTACAGCCTGAAGGTCCTGCTGGAGAACCTGCTCCGTACCGAGGACGGCGCGAACATCACCGCCGACCACATCCGGTCGCTGGGCAACTGGGACTCGCAGGCCCAGCCCAGCGAGGAGATCCAGTTCACGCCGGCTCGCGTGATCATGCAGGACTTCACCGGCGTCCCCTGCGTCGTGGACCTCGCCACCATGCGCGAGGCCGTCAAGGCCCTCGGCGGCGACGCGTCCAAGATCAACCCGCTGGCCCCGGCCGAGCTGGTCATCGACCACTCGGTCATCGCCGACAAGTTCGGCACCCCGGAGGCGTTCCTGCAGAACGTCGAGCTGGAGTACGGCCGCAACAAGGAGCGCTACCAGTTCCTGCGCTGGGGCCAGACCGCCTTCGACGAGTTCAAGGTCGTCCCCCCGGGCACCGGCATCGTCCACCAGGTCAACATCGAGCACCTGGCCCGCACGGTCATGGTCCGAAACGGCCAGGCGTACCCCGACACCCTCGTCGGCACCGACTCGCACACCACCATGGTCAACGGCCTCGGTGTGCTGGGCTGGGGCGTCGGCGGCATCGAGGCCGAGGCCGCGATGCTCGGCCAGCCGGTCTCCATGCTGATCCCGCGCGTCGTCGGCTTCAAGCTGACCGGCGAGCTGCCCGCCGGCACCACCGCCACCGACCTGGTGCTGACGATCACCGAGATGCTGCGCAAGCACGGCGTCGTCGGCAAGTTCGTCGAGTTCTACGGTGAGGGCGTCGCCGCCACCTCGCTCGCGAACCGCGCCACCATCGGCAACATGTCGCCGGAGTTCGGCTCCACCGCCGCGATCTTCCCGATCGACGACGAGACCCTGAAGTACCTGCGCCTGACCGGCCGCGACAAGCAGCAGGTCGCGCTCGTCGAGGCGTACGCCAAGGAGCAGGGCCTGTGGCTGGACCCGGCCGCCGAGCCGGACTTCTCCGAGAAGCTGGAGCTCGACCTCTCCACGGTCGTCCCCTCCATCGCCGGCCCCAAGCGCCCGCAGGACCGCATCGTCCTCGCGAACGCCGCCGAGCAGTTCGCCCAGGACGTGCGCAACTACGTGGACGACGTGGACGAGGCGGGCATGGAGTCCTTCCCGGCCTCCGACGCCCCGGCGAACCACCCGAACGGCGCCCCGTCCAAGCCGACCCCGGTCACCCTGGCCGACGGCACCTCCTTCGAGATCGACCACGGCGCCGTCACCGTCGCCGCGATCACCTCCTGCACCAACACCTCGAACCCCTACGTCATGGTCGCCGCGGCGCTCGTGGCCAAGAAGGCGGTCGAGAAGGGCCTGACCCGCAAGCCGTGGGTCAAGACCACCCTGGCCCCGGGCTCGAAGGTCGTCACCGACTACTTCGACAAGGCCGGCCTCACCCCGTACCTCGACAAGATGGGCTTCAACCTCGTCGGGTACGGCTGCACCACCTGCATCGGCAACTCCGGTCCGCTGGACGAGGAGATCTCGAAGGCGATCAACGAGCACGACCTCGCGGTCACCTCGGTGCTCTCCGGCAACCGCAACTTCGAGGGCCGGATCAACCCCGACGTCAAGATGAACTACCTGGCCTCCCCGCCGCTGGTCGTCGCGTACGCCATCGCGGGCTCCATGAAGGTGGACATCACCAAGGACGCCATCGGCACCGACACTGCGGGCGAGCCGGTCTTCCTCCAGGACATCTGGCCCTCCGAGGCCGAGGTCAACGACGTCGTGGCCAACGCCATCGGCGAGGACATGTTCAACAAGTCCTACCAGGACGTCTTCGCGGGCGACGCCCAGTGGCAGGCGCTGGAGATCCCCACCGGCAACACCTTCGAGTGGGACCCGCAGTCCACCTACGTGCGCAAGCCCCCCTACTTCGAGGGCATGACGATGGAGACCACCCCGGTCTCCGACATCGCCGGCGCCCGCGTGCTGGCGAAGCTGGGCGACTCGGTCACCACCGACCACATCTCCCCGGCCGGTGCGATCAAGGCCGACACCCCGGCCGGCAAGTACCTCACCGAGCACGGCGTCGAGCGCCGCGACTTCAACTCGTACGGTTCCCGCCGCGGCAACCACGAGGTCATGATCCGCGGAACCTTCGCCAACATCCGCCTGCGCAACCAGATCGCGCCGGGCACCGAGGGCGGCTTCACCCGCGACTTCACCGTCGAGGGCGCGCCGGTCGCGTTCATCTACGACGCCTCGCAGAACTACCAGGCCGCCGGCATCCCGCTGGTCATCCTGGCGGGCAAGGAGTACGGCTCGGGCTCGTCCCGCGACTGGGCCGCCAAGGGCACCGCGCTGCTCGGCGTCAAGGCCGTCATCGCCGAGTCCTACGAGCGCATCCACCGCTCCAACCTGATCGGCATGGGCGTCCTGCCCCTGCAGTTCCCGGAGGGCGCCACGGCCGCCTCCCTGGGCCTGACGGGCGAGGAGACCTTCGCCTTCACCGGCGTGGAGGAGCTGAACGACGGCACCACCCCGCGCACCGTCAAGGTCACCACCGACACGGGCGTGGAGTTCGACGCGGTCGTCCGCATCGACACGCCGGGCGAGGCGGACTACTACCGCAACGGCGGCATCATGCAGTACGTGCTCCGCAACCTCATCCGAGGCTAGAGGCGCGCCAGGCGGAGCCGAATCAGTCGACTCGGCTCCGCCAGTCGGCACCATAGGGCCGTATCCCCGAAAAAGGGGATACGGCCCTTCCGTTCGTTCCGGTGCCTTCGGCGGCCGGGTCAGGTGACGGTGAGGTCTCAACTCGGAAAAGCCGGGGCTGATCCTTGTGCATGATCTTGCTCACCCGAGCGGAAGTGGACTATACCTGTGCCCGTCCGGACCACCGCGAATCGAGCGGCCCCGGACCGGGGGACGGCGGGGACCTGCGGTGATGCCGCATGCACGGCAACTGTCGCGATGCCCCTCCTCCTTCACACTTCTGACGAAGGCGAGGACTTGAGCATGGGATCCACCTCCGCCCACGGCGAGAACAGCACCGACGGCCTCGGCCGCCGCGACCTGATCAAGCGCTCCGCCGCACTCGGCCTGATCGCCGTGCCGACGATGAGCTTCCTCTCCGCGTGCGCTTCCGGCGGTGAGGAGGCGCCCAAGGGCGGCGCCCCCAAGGGAGCGGTCACCAAGGAGAACCCCTTCGGCGTGGCCAAGGGCGGCAAGCTCGACGTCGTCGTCTTCAAGGGCGGCTTCGGCGACGACTACGCGAAGGCCTGGGAGGCCGCCTTCGACAAGAAGTGGGGCACCACCAGCTCCCACCTGGGGACCCAGGAGATCACCGCCAAGCTCCAGCCGCGCTTCAACGGCGGCAACCCGCCGGACGTCGTCGACGACGCCGGCGCCCAGCAGATCAAGCTCGACGTGCTCGCCAAGGGCGGCCAGCTCGCCGACCTCGCCGCGGTCCTCGACGCGCCCTCGCTCGACGACCCGTCGAAGAAGGTGCGCGACACCCTGATCGCCGGGACGGTCGAGCAGGGCACCCAGGGCGGCAAGTTCGTCGCGCTGAACTACGTCTACACCGTCTTCGGCTTCTGGTACTCGGGCAAGCTCTTCAAGGAGAAGGGCTGGACGGCCCCGAAGACCTGGGACGAGTTCCTCGCGGTCTGCGCCAAGGCCAAGGAGGCGGGCATCGGGGGCCTCGCCCACCAGGGCAAGTTCCCGTACTACATCAACGTCGTCATCATGGACCTGATCGCCAAGAAGGGCGGCCTGGACGCCATGAAGGCGATCGACAACCTGGAGCCGAACGCCTTCGAGGGCAGCGCGGCCGCCCTCGCCGCCGTCGAGGCGGTCTACGAGGTGGTCGAGAAGGGCCTGTTGATGCCGGGCACCAACGGCCTCACCCACACGGAGTCCCAGACCGCCTGGAACCAGTACAAGGCCGCCTTCATCCCCTCCGGGTCCTGGCTGGAGAACGAGCAGCTGAAGCAGACCCCGGAGGACTTCGACATGAAGTTCCTCCCGGTCCCGGTGCTCGCCGACAGCAAGCTCCCCTTCGAGGCCATCCGGGCCGGCGCCGGCGAGCCCTTCATCGTCCCGGAGAAGGCCGCCAACAAGGCCGGCGGACTGGAGTTCCTCCGGTCGATGCTGTCCCGCGAATGGTCGACGATCTTCGCCCAGCAGGCCAACTCGCTCACCGTCGTCAAGGACGGCGTGGACCCCGCGGTCAAGCTGCGGCCCGGCACCCAGTCGGCGGTCGAGTCGCTCAAGAGCGCCGGTGACAACACCTTCAACTACCTGTACACCGAGTGGTACAGCGAGATGGGCACCGAGCTCGAGAACGCGTCCAATGAGCTGATGGCGCAGCGGATCCAGCCCAAGGAGTGGATCAAGCGGGCCCAGGCTGCGGTAGACAAGGCGGCCAAGGACCCCAACGCCAAGAACAACCGCCGCAGCTGACGCCGCGTCCACCGGTCGCCCGGTGGGGGCACCACCCGGCGGTAGCCGGGGGAACCAGGGACGGACACCATGAGCCACGTAGCCCGGGGGAAGGGGAAGAGCGGCTTCATCGCCGGCTTCCTCGTCGCGCCACTCGCACTGTATGTCACCTTCGTCATCTGGCCGTATGTTCAGACATTCGGCTATTCCTTCACCAACTGGACCGGCCAGTCACCGACGTTCGACTTCGTCGGCCTGGACAACTACACGGCGTTGCTGGAGGACGAGGTCTTCCGCGGCGCGCTCTGGCACAACCTGCTGCTCCTGGTGTTCGTCCCGGTGATCACGATCCTGCTCGCCCTCTTCTTCGCCTTCATGGTGAACGCGGGAGGGCGCGGCGGGGCCGGCGGAGTCCAGGGCGTCAGCGGCTCGCGCTGGTACAAGGTCATCTACTTCTTCCCGCAGGTCCTCTCCCTCGCGATCCTCGCCGTGCTCTTCGGCGCGATCTACCGCAGCGACGAGGGCGGCCTGCTCAACGGCTTCCTCGTCAGGCTCGGCGTGGTCGACGCCCAGCACCCCGTCGAATGGCTCAACGAGCCCGACCTCGTCCTGTGGTGCCTGCTCTTCGTGGTCGTCTGGCACGGCGTCGGCTTCTACCTCGTCCTCTTCTCCGCGGCCATGCAGACGGTCCCCAAGGACATCTACGAGGCCGCGCTGCTCGACGGCGCCGGACGCGCCCAGACCTTCTTCAAGGTCACCCTGCCCCTGCTGTGGGACTCTGTGCAGACCTCCGCGGTCTACCTGGGCATCGCCGCGATGGACATGTTCGTGCTGGTGTCGACCATGACCTCGGGCCAGTTCGGCGGCGGACCCGACCACCACAGCGAGGTCATGGCCACGGTGCTGATGCGCAACTTCCTGTACTTCGGCAAGAGCGGATACGCCTGCGCCATGGGCGTGGTCATGCTCGTCCTGACCATGATCCTCTCCGTCATCACGCTGCGCGCCACCCGCCGCGAGCGCATCGAGTTCTGAGCGGGAGACCTCCATGACCACAGTGATCAAGGCTCCGGGCGAAGCGCCCGCGGAGCGTTCCGGCGGTGCCGGGCAGGCGAAGGAGCGGGAGCGGCGCCGCTCCGACGGCATGGTCCTCAACGTCTTCTCGCACGGGTTCCTCGCCCTCTGGGCGATCATGATCGTGCTGCCCCTGATCTGGCTCGTCCTCGGCTCCTTCAAGACCGACGCGCAGATCGGCGGCTCCGCCCTGAGCTGGCCCTCCAACTGGCACCTCGACGCCTTCGCGCGGGCCTGGACCAAGGGCATCGGGGGCTACTTCGTCCACACGGTCATCGTGCTGGTGTTCTCGGTGCCGCTGACCATGCTGCTCGGCTCCATGGCCGCGTACGTACTGGCCCGCCACCCCTTCAGGGGGAACCGGCCCGTCTACTACTTCTTCGTCAGCGGGGCCATGTTCCCCGTCTTCCTGGCGCTCGTCCCGCTGTTCTTCATGGTCAAGCGCTTCGACATGCTCAACACCTACCAGGGCCTGATCCTGGTGTACGTCGCCTACTCGCTGCCGTTCACCGTCTTCTTCATGCACTCCTTCTTCAGGACCCTGCCGACGGCGGTGTACGAGGCCGCGGTCATCGACGGCGCCTCCGACACCCGGATCTTCTTCCAGGTGATGCTGCCGATGGCTAAGCCCGGCCTGATCAGCGTCGGGATATTCAACGTGCTGGGGCAGTGGAACCAGTACATCCTGCCCGCGGTGCTCATGCAGCCGCAGACGAGCGAGGACCCCGAGCGCTACATGCTCACCCAGGGCCTCATCCAGCTCCAGCAGCAGATGGGGTACGAGACGGACCTGCCGGTGCTGTTCGCCGGCGCCACCATCGCGATCATCCCCATGCTGGCGGTCTACCTGTCCTTCCAGCGCCAGATCCAGGCCGGCCTGACCTCGGCCACCCTGAAGTAGCCCCGGCACCGGCCCGGCGGCGCGAGCTTCGCCGAGGTGCGGGGAGTGAGCATGGTCACGACGCATACCTCCCTCCAGGTGTCCGGGCAGCGCGGAGCCGCAC
>NZ_JBHXSC010000116.1:0-11519 GCF_042716505.1 Streptomyces sp. NPDC058674 | reverse complement strand
CCGACCCCCGCGGCGGGGGGGGGCTCTCGCCGGCCCCCCCCCCCCCGCCGGCGTTTCGGTACGGAGTGCCGGTCGTGACCGGGGTCAGGCCTGCCGGTCGACCTCGGGGTGCTCGGCCAGCCAGGCGCGGACCGCCTGCTGCTCCTTGCCCTTGCCCGTCTCCTGGATCTTCGCCTCCAGGCCGGTGAGCTGCTCCTCGGTGAGCTTGAAGGAGCGCAGCCACTCGGCCACCTTCGGCTCGTCGGCGGCGAAGCCCTTGCGGGCGAGGGTGTGGATGCCGTCCCCCTTGCCCCAGGCGCCCTTCGGGTCCTCCAGCTTGGTCATCTCGTAGGAGGAGTACGCCCAGTGCGGGGACCACAGCACGACCGCGACGGGCTCCTTCTTCTCGTGGGCCCGCTTGAGCTCGGCGAGCATGCCGGGGGTGGAGCCGTCGACGACCTCGTACTCGCCGTCCAGGCCGTACTTCCCGAGGACCTCGTCCTTCAGGATGGACATCGCGCCGGCGCTCGGCTCGATGCCGATGATCCGGCCCTTGAACTGCGCGGACTTGCCCTTGAGGTCGGCGAGCGAGCGCACGTCCTTCACGTACGCGGGCACGGACACCTCCAGCGAGGTGGGGCCGTACCACGAGCCGAGGTCCTCCAGCTTGTTCCCGTACTTCTCCCAGTACTGGGCGTGGGTGACGGGCAGCCAGGCGTCGGTCTGGAAGTCGAGCTGGCCGCCGGCCAGGCCGGTGTAGAGCGCGCCGGCCTCCAGCTGGCGGGCGTCGACCTTGTAGCCGCGGCGCTCCAGCAGCTCCTTCCACAGGAAGGTGGAGGCGATGCCCTCGTCCCAGGGGATGTAGCCGAGGGAGAGGGTACGGCCCTTGCCGATGTTCGCCGCGCCGGTGGGGCCGCTCTCGTCGGCTGCGCCGAAGGCGTTCAGGCCGCCCGCGACGAGGGCCAGTACGACGGCCCCGCTGACGGCGTAGGCGGGCTGGGGGCGGTGGTTCCACACCTTGGCCGCTCCGGTCGCGGCGGACCGCGCCTTGGCCAGGGCGCGCCGGCCGAGCGGGGAGACCTGGCGGCCGAGCGCACCGGTCATGCGGTCCAGGTACATGGCGAGGATGACGATGGAGATGCCGGCCTCGAAGCCGAGGCCGATGTCGACGTTGCCGATGGCCCGGTAGACGGCGCCGCCCAGACCGCCGCCGCCGACCATGCCGGCGATGACGACCATGGACAGGCCCAGCATGATGACCTGGTTGATGCCGGCCATGACGGTGGGCAGCGCCAGGGGGAGCTGGACGCGCACCAGGGTGTCGCGCGGGGTGGTGCCGAAGGCGTCGGCGGCCTCGACGAGTTCGGGGTCGACCTGGCGGATGCCGAGCTCGGTCATCCGTACGCCGGGCGGCAGCGAGAAGATGATGGTCGCGATGATGCCGGGGACCACGCCGACGCCGAAGAAGATGATGCCGGGAATGAGGTAGACCATGGCCGGCATCGTCTGCATGAAGTCCAGGACCGGCCGCAGGACCGCGCTCACCCGGTCCGAGCGCGAGGCCCAGATCCCGAGCGGGATCGCGAACACCAGGGTGACGAGGGTGGCGACCAGGACCAGGGACAGCGTGGACATCGCGTCGGACCACAGGTCCACCGCGTCGACGAGTGCGAAGCCCGCGAAGGCCAGGACCCCGGCGAGGAGCCCGCGCAGCCACCAGGCGGCGACGGCCAGGATGCCGGCGAACAGCAGCGGGTGCGGTGCGGAGAGGACGGCGTCGATGCCGTCGTAGAGGCCGGTGACGAGCGTGCTGATCGCGTCGAACAGCCAGGACAGGTGGCGCTGGAGGAAGTCGACACCGCTGTCGACCCAGGAGCCGAGGTGCAGGCGGGGCATCAGGCCGCCACCTCCGCACAGGCCATCGGGGGCCGTTGTTCGTCGCCGATGAAGGCGATCAGGCGGTCCTGCGGTACGGAGCCCACGACGGCCCCGTCCTCGCCGGTGACGGCGACCGGGTGCGGGACCCGGGCGCTGACCGCGCACAGGTCGGCGAGCGGGGTGTCGGCGCTGACGGTGGGGCAGTCACAGGCGTCCGCGTCCGCGGGGGGCCCGTCCATGACGGCGTCGGCCGTCAGCACGCGCGAACGGTCGACGTCCTGGATGAAGGAGGCGACGTACTCGTCCGCGGGGCGGACGAGGATGTCCTCGGCGGTGCCCTGCTGGACGATGCGGCCGTCGCGCATGACGGCGATGCCGTCGCCCAGGCGCATGGCCTCGTTGAGGTCGTGGGTGATGAAGACGATGGTCTTCTTCAGGCGCCGCTGGAGTTCGAGCAGCTGGTCCTGCATGTCGCGGCGGATCAGCGGGTCCAGGGCGCTGAAGGACTCGTCCATCAGCAGCAGGTCGGCGTCGGTGGCCAGCGCGCGGGCGAGGCCCACGCGCTGCTGCATGCCGCCGGAGAGCTCGTCGGGCCAGGACCTCTCCCAGCCTTCGAGGCCGCACAGGGCCAGCGCCTCGGCGGCGCGGCGCTCGCGCTCGGCGCGGTCCACCCCCTGCACCTCCAGCCCGTAGGCGGCGTTCTCCAGAACGCTGCGGTGGGGGAAGAGGGCGAAGTGCTGGAAGACCATGGAAATCTTCCTGGACCGCACGCGGCGCAGCTCGCGCGCGCTCAGCGCGGTGAGGTCCTGTCCGTCGAAGAGGATGCGCCCCGCGGTGGGTTCGAGCAGTCCGTTCAGCATGCGCAGCAGCGTGGACTTGCCGGACCCCGACAGACCCATGACGACGAAGATCTGGCCGGGCTCGACGCTGAAGGAGGCGTCGATGACCGCGGCAGTCGTCCCGTCGGCACGCAGCTCGTCACGGCCGGAGCCGTTCTCGAGCGCGCGTACGGCGTCGGCGGGTCGTCTTCCGAACACCTTGTAGACGTGTTCGGCCTGGAGCGTGGACACATGCACCTCGGGGGTCGTTCCGGTACGGCGGGAGCCGGGCGGGCCGGCTGCGGCCGTGGAGCGGGACGGGGTCGGCCCGCGTGCGCCACGCGCCCGGCGCGAAGCGCCGGAGTGAGTGGTTCCGCTCCGGCGGCCCACCTGCCCGACGTTCACAGCGGCAAACGCGGAGGTGATCCACCTCACGCGGGGGCGGGCGGGTGCGATGAGCCGTGCGCGGCACGGATTGAGAGCGTGCGGCTGGGTAAGCGAAGGCCATGAAACCAGGCTGGAAAGCGAACATCAGGCCGAGTTGGGGCAGGCGCGGCGCCCCGGAGCCGGCCACGGGGGCGGGTGTCGCCGCCCCGGGTTCCGCGGCGCGGAGCGTGTCGGAGCCCACTCTTACGGAAACCGCCGTTCCGATCCGGGACCGGGACCGGGATCGGGACCGGGGGCCCGCCCATCCGGCGCTCCGGGCGGCGGCGATGCTGGCCGCCCTCGCCGGCACGGTGGCCTTCAGCGTGGTCCTGGCCCGGCTCACCCTGGAGCCGTCACCGGCCTCGGAGGCCCTCACGTACAGCAATGTGCACCCGGGGCAGTCCATCCGCGCCTACCTGGACCACGGGACGGTCCGGGAGGCGGCGCGCCAGCTCGGGGGGAACCTGCTGCTGGGGGTGCCGTTCGGCGTTCTGCTGCCGGTCCTCGTCCCGCAGGCGCGCGGGCTGGCCCGCGTGGCGGTGAGCACGATGGTGGTGATGACGCTGGTCGAGCTGGTGCAGGGGGCGCTCGTCACCGGCCGGGCCTTCGACGTCGACGACGTGATCCTCAACACGGCGGGCGCGCTCCTGGGCTATCTGCTGATCGGGCGGCGGCTGGGCCGGGCCGTGCATCCCCGCAGGCACCACTGGTGGCACCGCTTCACCCGGCGGTCTCCCGCCGGGTGAACGGCCGCCCGGGCGCATCAGGCCCGGTCTGCGGTGGACACGGACGCCGTGCGCGCGGCGTCCGTGCGGTCCTCCAGCATCGAGGTACGCAGGTGGGCCAGGAGCCGGGTCAGCAGTCGGGAGACCTGCATCTGGGAGATGCCGAGCGCGGCGCCGATCTGCGACTGGGTCAGCTCGTCGCCGAAGCGCATCTGCAGCATGCGGCGCTCGCGGTCGGTGAGCTGTTCCAGCAGCGGGGCCAGGGTCTGGATGTCCTCGACCAGCTCCATGGCCGGCTCCTCCTCGCCCATGACGTCGGCGAGGGTGTGGCCTTCGGTGGGTCCGTCCCCGTGCTCGGCGTGCGGGGCGTCCAGGGAGCCGCTGGTGTGGCCGTTGGCGGCGACGAGGCCCTCTATGACTTCCTCGTCCGTGAGGCCGAGGTGGCTGCCGAGGTCCGCGACGGTGGGCGAGCGGTCGAGCGCCGCGGTCAGCTCCTCCTTCGCCTTGGCTATGTCGATGCGCAGCTCCTGGAGCCGGCGCGGGACGCGGACGGCCCAGGAGGTGTCACGGAAGTGCCGCTTGATCTCGCCGGTGATGTACGGCATGGCGAGGGTGGAGAACTCGTTCTCGCGCGCCGGGTCGAACCGGTCGATGGCCTTGATCAGGCCGATGGTCCCGACCTGGACGATGTCCTCGATGTCCCCGCCGTCGCCCCGGCTGCGGAAGCGGCGCACGGCGTACTGCACGAGTGAGGCGTTCATCTCGATGAGCGTGTTGCGGACGTACTGGTACTCCGGAGTGCCCTCGTTCAGTTCGCGCAGCCGCCGGAAGAAGACCTTGGACAGCTCCCTCGCGTCTGCGGGGCCCACCTCTCGGGGCTCCTCGATCCGGGGCAGGCCCGCGATGCGGGCGGCCTCGGAGCTGCGGCGGGGCTGGGGGACGGCGGCGGTGCGGGGGGCGGTGCGGACGGACGGGGCAGGGACCGGCATGGGTTCGCTCCTTGGGCTGGTCGGCTTGCGGCGCGGGACCTTGACTGCCGTAGATGGTGGACCGCTTCTGCTCTTACGTCAAGAATTGCCGGAAATGCGTTTCACGTCTTGCGTCACCTGAATCATTTAACGCATCATGAGTGCATGGGGAGCATGTCTCAGCGACAAAATTGGACATTCCTGACGAATCACGCCCGCGTCCTGGTAGCCATCGCCCGGGACCCGGCCGTACGGCTCAGGGATGTCGCCGCGGTGTGCGCGCTGACGGAGCGCACGGTGCAGACGATCGTCACCGACCTGGAGGCGGACGGGTACCTGCGGCGCGTCCGGGACGGCCGCCGCAACCGGTACGAGATCTCCACCGGCGCCGTCTTCCGCCACCCGGCCGAGGCCGGGGTCCAGGTGGCGGGCCTGCTCGCCCTGCTGACGGGTGCGGCCGCCGACCCGGACGCCCCGGGTTTCGCCTCCGACCCCTCCCCGGCCGAGGACCCGGACGGCTCCGATCCTGCCGACGCCTCCCCCGGCGAGGACACCGGCCCGGCCGGTGCCCCTTCCGGCGCCTCCCCCGCCGAGGGCGCGGGCTTCGTCGACGCCTCCCCTGTCCGCGAGCGCGCGGCCGACTAGGACCGGACCGTCCCGGTGAACTCCGCCGAGGTCCGCCCCCGCCCGGAATACACGGCGCCCGCTTCCCCGTTGGGGCCGGTATGACCGACACAGGCTTCGACCCGCTCGCCCTGCTCGCAGCGAGCCGCCTCGGCGTGCTCGCGACCCTCAAGGCGGACGGGCGCCCCCAACTCTCCCCGGTGATGCCCGCGTACGACCGGACGGCCGGCGTCATCCGGGTGTCGACGACCGAGCGGACCGCCAAGGTCTCCAACCTGCGCCGGGACCCGCGCGCCACACTGGAGGTGACCGCCCCGGACGGCCGCTCGTGGGCCAGCGCGGAGGGCAGGGCCACGCTCGTCGGGCCGGGCAGCGACCCGCACGGCCCGGAGGTGCAGGCGCTTGTGGACTACTACCGGCTCGCTGCCGGCGAGCACCCGGACTGGGACGAGTACCGCGCGGTCATGGTCTCCGAGCGCAGGGTGCTGCTGACGATGACGGTCGACCACGTCTACGGCGCCGACCTCCACTGACCCCCGACGGCCGCCGCCCGGCCCGGGGTTGCCGACGGCCGACGGCGGCCACCCGGCCGCCGGGCCCGATGCCCGGCCCTCCGTGTCGTCGCGGACCTGCACAGGCTCCAACAGCCTTGCCCACGTGCCGTCCGCCTCCCAGCGGGCAAACCGCTCATAGACGGTCTGCCACGGCCCGTACCGCTCGGGCAGGTCACGTCACGGAGCCCCGGTCCGCAACCGCCACAGCACACCATTGACCACCTGCCGGTGATCACGCCACGGCCGACCACGCCCATCCACCTGCGACAACAAGGGCTCTATCCATTCCCACGCCGCCTCCGTCAACTCACCTCGACCTGCCACAAGGTCAGTTATCAGCGAGGCCTTAGCATGGGCACGCCATCCCCCCCGTGCCGTGTCCAGCCGACGGAAGACACCCATGCGCCTCCAGCGGATATCCGCCGCGACCGCGGCCCTCGCCGCGCTCACCACCCTCGCCACCGCCTGCGAGGACTCGCCCAAGCCGGGCCCGCCCGCCGCGAGCCCCTCCGCGAGCGCTCGGGGCGCCGCCCCCGCCTCCCCCACGGCCGCGGGCGCCGGCGCCGCGCCCGCCACGCTGACCGGGGTGCAGGCCCACGTACAGCAGTACACGTCCTGCGAGAACCTCAGCACCGACCCGAACGACAGCCGGGTGCCGCTGAGCGGGTTCATCGGCGCCGGGGACTGGGGCATCACGGAGCGCGGCGTCTGCACGGACAAGAAGGCGCGGGGCGAGATCGTCCTCTTCCTGACCCCGGACATGAAGGCCTTCCAGCAGGCCGCCAAGGACAACGCCGCGAAGCTGCTCGCCGAGGGCCGGGGCGACACCGACCTCGCCAGCCGCACGGTCGTGGGCAAGACCTTCGCCCTGACCGCGCTCAAGACCGCCACCGCCGTGTCCCTGGTCGACCCGCCCAACTCCGATCTGCGCATCCTGAGCTGCAACCCCGACGTCTTCGTCCCGGAGGGGTTCAAGAAGGAGAAGGCCCTGGTCGAGGGCTGCTTCCTCACCGACTACGTCAACAGCCCCGACGGCCAGGGCAGCCCCCACCGCGGGGCGGTCCGCGACCCCTCCACCGAGGGAGCCGCGAAGCCGGGCCAGCCGTCCACCGGCAGCCTCGGTCTGCCGAGCGCCGGCAGCATCGCCGAGCTGAAGAAGCTCGTCAGCCCGCACACGGTCGACTGCACGAGCATGAAGGTCACC
Organism: Streptomyces sp. NPDC058674; assembly: GCF_042716505.1. NCBI lineage: Bacteria > Bacillati > Actinomycetota > Actinomycetes > Kitasatosporales > Streptomycetaceae > Streptomyces > Streptomyces sp. NPDC058674. The sequence continues at coordinate 4,343 of NZ_JBHXSC010000116.1, read as the reverse complement.
GACGAGCAGGTACAGTCGATCGACTACATGCCGGTCGTCGACGGCCCCGCGAGCGCTTGGGGCGTCAAGCAGCGAGCGGTCTGCGGCCAGCTCGGCGGGGAGCGGCGCGCGCACAACCTGAACTGGCTGGACACCGTCTCCGACATGAAGACCCTCCAGACTAAGGCCAAGGCGGCGCAGCTGGCCGACCTGAAGGACGACGGGCGCCTCAAGGCCACGGCGAGCAAGCTGCTGGTCGGCACGAACATCGCCGTGGAGACCAACAACGCGAACGTCCGCCGCGGGCTGTATCAGCTCCAGTTCCTGTACCTGAACTGCGAGACCGGCTTCACCGCGCCGGCCGGCTACCGGCTGGAGGAGGCCCAGGTCGAGGGCTGCGTCCTGACCAACTACGAGCGCCCGAGCTGACACATCATCGCCACCTGCCCAACCTGCCGACAACCCACCTGGCAGCCCTACGACACCAACTGACAAAGCACTACTATCGGCGGTCCCGGAACGGGACTCGGATGGGGCCGGCGCCCTGGTACGCCTTGTCCGCCCAGCATTTCAGCGGAGGCAATCTCAGTGGGTCGGGCGCTGCGGAGTGCTGGCCACCCCTGCCTCCCGGCCGCTGAGCGCGGCGTCCAGAGTCTCCTGGGCCGTGCGCATCGCCTCGGCGTACTTCGGCTCGGACATCCGCTGCCAGGCAAGGTCCGGTGCGATGTGCTCGACCCGGCTCATCACCCACCAGATGTTGCCGAACGGGTCCCGCACCCTGCCGCCGCGATCCCCCCACGCACTGTCAGCAACCTCGGTGATCACCTGCGCCCCGTGCGAAACGGCAGCGGCCATGGCGGCGTTCGCGTCCGGGACGTAGACCCGCAACAGCGAGGGCATCACCGGCCAGTCGGGCCGTCGGTCGAAGGCCAGCACGACCGTGTCGCCGACTCGGATCTCGCCGTGGCCGATGGTGCCGTCCTCGACCGGCACCCGTGCAATCTCCTCGCCATCCAACGCGAGGGTAATGAAGTCGAGCAGCGCGCCGGTGTCGTCGGTGACCACCCACGGCGCAACGCTGGTGTAGCCCTCAGGTGCAGTGTGACTCATCGCTGTCGTCCCCTCCTGTGGTTCTTCGGATGTGATGACACTAGAACTCAACTAGGACAGTTATGGTCCTAGATCAAGCATGAAACCAGCGCCATCCTCGTCAGCACCCCGGTCATAGCCGTCCGCCCTCTCGAACCTCGCACTGAGGATGGAAAAGGCTCAGTGCCCAGGTTGGTGTCGGAGCGTCAGCGCGCCTCGCACCCGTCCGGGGGAACGCCGCGTCAGGATGGGGAGCCCCGAGGGCCCCGGCGCCCCGGGCGGAAGGAGAACGCATTGATCACCACGAACGTCCAGCGCCACGGCACGGTCCTGGTCAGCGTCACCGGGACACTCTACGAAGACGCGGGCAAGGCGCTCCAGCGGGCGCTGGACGGCGTCACCGCCGGCGAGCGGGACCTCATGGTCGACCTGCACGGCGCGATGTCCATGGACGCCGACGGCCTGCTCCACCTCCTGGCACTGCACCGGCGGGCGGAGAACCTGGGTTTGCGCGTCCTGGTCGTCGGCTGGCAGCCCCGGCCCCAGCAGTTCATGGCCGATGTCGCGGGCATCCGCGGGCGCGGCTCGGCCACCGGCGAGCGGTACGCGCTGGCGGGCTTTCGCCGGCTGCTCGAGGAGCGGGCGCAGCGCGCACGCGACCGCTCGGATTTCGGTGCCGGATGGCTGTCCGGCGTCTAGTGCCGCATCAGCCGACGTTCGCCCTGTTGCGGTCTGACCCCAGCGTCGACTGAGTTCGGGGATGGTCGGGAGCTGAGGTCGCCGGTTGGCGAGGCGCGCCACCTCGAGAATTCTCCGGTCGGCTGGCTGCTCTTCCGCCTAGGGTGTCGATCATGTTCAAGTCAGGGGTGGGGTTCCTCGCGTTGTTCGGCCTCGGCTGGTGGCTGTTGGCCACGAGTGCATTCGACGGCTTGGTACGGCTGGTCGAGGTCGTGGTCGGTTGTGCCGTCACGTTGGGGCTGATGCTCGCAGCGCGCCGTTTTCTCCCCTCGTCGGCAGGGGGCCCATTCCCCGCCGACCGACGTCGGCGGTTCAATCAGATCAACGGTCTCCAGTGGCTGCTGATCGTCGCCATCGCCGCGGTGTGCGCTCGCGCCGCAATGCCAGTGCTCATTCCACCACTGGTCGCGGTTGTCGTTGGGCTCCACTTCCTCCCGCTCGCAGCGGTGTTCGGGCAGCCCCGGCTGCGGGTGCCGGCAGCGCTGTTGATCGTGGCCGGAGCATCGGGCATGGCCGTGTGGCTCACGGACGGCCCGGACAAGACCGTTCGCCTCGTGGTGGGCCTGATCTCTGCGCTCTGCCTGTGGGGCATGGCGATCTGGACGGTCACGGGGGCGGCATCCGCTGCCGAGTATGGCGTCAGGGAGTGAGGGTGCCAGCGGCACCCCGAGGACGGCGAGCCCGAAGTCAGGTTCTGCATGGAGGAGTTCGGGCCGCTCGACATCAGTCCCCACCCAGGCCGGCAGTGGGCCGAGCTCGGCGGCAAGCACAAGGACCCCGACCGTGAGCCGAGACGCAGGCGCCGGGCCGCCTACAGTCCGTGGCGCGGCGGACCGCGCGGCCTGGTACGCGAGGGCCGGGGGCTCGTGGTCTCCCGGCCCTCGCGTGTCTCGGGTGCTACTTGAGCACGCCCGCCCCCGTCGTCGTCGCCAGCGACGTCGGCAGGTTGCTCGCCGAGGCCTCCAGGCCCGTGGTGAGGGTCGGGGTCCAGTTGACCGTGGTCTTCAGGTCCTTGGACGAGGCGGCGTTGTAGGCGGCGACGAGGTCGGTCACCGTGCCGTTGACGAGGTTGCCGGAGCCCTTGACCGAGCCGGTTCCGTCACCGCTGAGGAGCTTGGCGGCCTTCGCGCCGGACGGCAGCTTCCAGTAGTTGTTCTCCGCGACGATCTGAGCCTTGGCTCGGGAGTTGATGCTGTACTGCGGCGTGTACCCGTTGAGGGGCGTGACGTCGTAGTAGTTGTTGTAGATGTGGATCTGGCCGATGCGGGCCAGCGGGGCGCGCTGCATGATGCCCTTCCACACGTTGTGGTGGATGGAGACGCGCAGCTTGCCGACGCTGTCGGTGTCGCTGCTGCCGATCAGCATCGTCTTGTCGTGGTTGGTGAACTGGTTGCGCGAGACGGTCACCAGGTCGGATCCCTTGGTGATGTCGAGGGCGCCGTCGTGGATCTGGTACTCGCGGCCGTAGTACTTCGGGTTGGCGCTGTCGAAGTGCGGCGCGTCGGTGAACGTGTTGTGGTCCGCCCACACGTGGGTCGCGCCGCGCAGGGACACCGAGTCGTAGTTGGAGTTCCAGTTGCCGTCGTCGCCGTCGGTCGGGTCCCACTGCGGGAAGCAGTCCTCAGTGGCGGCGAAGGTCAGGTTGCGGACGATGACGTTGTCCACGTTCTGAATCTGGAGCATGGCCCCGGTGAGGCCCGCGTTCGTGCCAGGGACGCCCATAATGGTCGTGTTGGCGGGGACCTTGAAGACAATGTTCTTGCCCTGCTTGGCCTGGGCGGCGGCGCGTGCCGTCTCCTGGGTGCCGGAGGGCAGCTTGGAGCGGCCGTAGGCGGCCGGGTCGTAGGCCTTGAGGTAGGCCGACAGCGAGTAGCCGGTACCGAGGGCGTAGTCGGCGCAGGTCAGCTTCTTTCCGCTGTCGTCGGTGTTGGCGTCGATCATGCCGTTGATCTTGATGATGCGGGGCGTGGTGTCGGAGACCGAGCCCAGCGCCTTCACGAGCTGCGCACGGGTGGAGACGGTGAAGGTGTGGGCGGCGTCGGCCTTCGTGCCACCGGTGGTCCCCGTACCGGAGGACGCCCAGCCGTCCTTCGCGGTGAGCGTCTGGTGGTACAGGTCGACGGTCCCGGCGTTGGCGTTCATCACGACAACACCAGAGCCGACGCACGCGGCCACGGCGGCCGCGCCGATGACGGCGGCACGACGGGAGCGGAGGGACCGGCGGTGGGAGCGAGCAGCCACGAGGCTTCCTTACAGGAGGAGAAATGGGGTTACGCCCTGTCAGTGGCCGCCGACCCGTGAAAGGTTGCCGCGTGCGGGGATTTTTCTCCTCCGCTTTTCCCGCGACTCAACGTCGCCCGGCCGACGTCGGCAGCAGTGACTTCAGGGCTTCAGGAGGTGTGCGGGCAGTTGCCGCGGTACTCCCGGATGGCCAGGCTCGGGAGGGGCAGCGGGCACCATCATGGGAGACCGCGACAAGGACCGAAAGACGTGACAGGCCCCGGGCCCGTCAGTTGTACGAGAGGTCGGAGTCCTTG
>NZ_JBHXSC010000115.1:0-11749 GCF_042716505.1 Streptomyces sp. NPDC058674 | reverse complement strand
CACCCCCTCGCCGGGCCGCGCGGAGAATCCCCCGCGGGGGCGCGCGGGGCGTGCCGCCCCGCCGGCCGGCGCCCCCCCCCCCCCCCCCCGGCGGGGGGCCCCCCCCGGCCCGTACTACAGGCTTCCGACGAAGAAGGCGAAGGCCTCGGGGCCGACGGTGAAGGCGGGCCCGCCGGGAACCTTGGAGTCCCGCACGGCGATCCGGCAGGGCCGGGCGGCGACCTCGACGCAGTTGCCGCCGGTGTCACCGCTGTACGACGACTTACGCCAGGCAGCGCCGCCCAGGGGGGCGCACTCGACGCACTCCCCGCCGGTGTCACCGCTGTACGAGGACTTACGCCACCGCACGCCCGTCAGGTTCTGGATGGTGTCCATAGCGCTCCTCCATTACGCGGGCGATCAGCGCCGCCGAACCCTCCAAGGACAGCGCGGCGGCCTGCAGGTGATCGTAACGGAGCGAACCCTCCCTGAGAGCTACCGGATTGGCCGTCATGTGGCCCTGGACGAAGTCCTCCGTGTAGACGAGATCGGGGTCGTCGTCGAACCGCAAGACGGTGAACGATCCCATCAGCCCGGCATGTGATCCCGCCTCGAACGGCAGGATCTGCACCTTCACCCACTCCCGCCTCCGCAGCGCCAACAGGTGGGCGAGTTGGTTCCGCATGACAGCCCGGCCGCCGACCTCCTGGTGCAGCACGGCCTCGCTCAGCACGACCCACATCAGTGGCGGGCTCTCGCGGTCCAGGATGCGCTGCCGCTCCATTCGGGCGGCCACCCGCGCGTCGAGGCGCTCCTCGTTCCGTACGCCCAGAACGGCCCGCGCGTACTCCGGCGTCTGCAACAGCCCGTACACCAGCTGTGCCTGGAACGTGGAGATGTAGGCGGCCTTCGCCTCCATCTCGGCGTACGCCTGGAACCAGGTCGGCAACTGGCTGCGCAGCACCAGGCCCGCCAGCCGCGAGAAGACGCCGCCGGTGCCCAGGGCGGCGTCGACCCGTTCCGAGAAGTCGCGGGTCGGGACCTTCCGCGCGGTCTCCACCTGGCCGACCAGCGAGGCCGTGCAGAACACGATCTCGCCCAACTGCCCTTGCTTCAGGCCCGCGTCCTCCCTGAGGCGGCGCAGTTCCGAGCCGTAGTAGTCCAGCGGCGAGGCGCTGGGGTCCAGATCACGGATGTTGACCATGAGGCGGTCACCCCCAAGTTCACGCGGTGCGGCGTTCGTTTCAGGCCGTAGCCGAGCGTAACCATCCCTCCCCACTCTGGTGACATGAATCACGCAACTGACCTGCTCTCCGCAGGCATGGGCGACAGCTACCGCATGGGCTTCACCGTGGGTGAGCACTCGGCCCGGCCCATGCGGCGGATCCTGCGGGCGTTCCTGCGCCATTGGGGCCTGGCCTGCCTGGCCGAGGGCGCGGAGCTGGCGCTGACCGAGCTGGTCGCGAACGTCGTGCGGCACGTGCCGGGGCGGGTCTGCCGGGTGGTGATCCTGCGGCAGCCGGGCGGCCTGCGGGTCGAGGTGTCGGACGACTGCCCGGACCCGGCCCGCCCCGCACGCGCACCGGCGGATCCCGCGGAACCCTCGGAGGGGGGCAGGGGCCTGCTCCTGGTCGAGGCGGTCACCGACCGCTGGGGCTGCCTGCCGCTGCCCGACGGCAAAACGGTCTGGTTCGAATGCGACGCCCCGGCCACCCCGGCCACGTGAGCCGCACCCTCTCCGCCCGCCCGCGGCGGGCGGCGCCCCCGTCGGCGCCAACGCCGCAGCCACCCGCGGCCCGCGGCAGCCCGCCCTCCCGCCCGCCCCCGCCATGGACCCCTACCGGGCGGTAGGGCAACATGAGCGCCCAGGCCCGACCACCCCTCACCCCGCCGGAGACGACATGGCCACCCCCAAGCCGGAGACCCTCGCCGCCTTCGAGGCCGCCAAGGGGTTCATGCCCGTACGGGAGGGCCTCGCCCTGTACGAGGCGGCGGCATCGGCCGCCGCCCTCGGGCTGCCGCTCCTGGAGGTCGGCACGTACTGCGGGCGCTCCACCATCCTGCTCGCCGACGCCGCCCGCGAGGCCGGGGTCAGCGCGATCACCGTCGACCACCACCGCGGCAGCGAGGAGCAGCAGCCCGGCTGGGAGTACCACGACCCGACCGTCGTGGACCCGGAGGTCGGCCTGATGGACACCCTGCCCACCTTCCGGCGCACCCTGCACGCGGCCGGCCTCGAAGACCACGTGATCGCGATCGTCGGCCGCTCCCCGCGGGTCGCCGCGGCCTGGGGCGGGCCCCTCGGCCTCGTCTTCATCGACGGCGGCCACACCGACGAGCACGCCACCGGTGACTACGAGGGCTGGGCCCCGCACGTGGCCCCGGGCGGGACGCTCGTCATCCACGACGTGTTCCCCGACCCCGCGGACGGCGGGCAGGCCCCGTACCGGATCTACCGTCGGGCCCTCGCCTCCGGCGCCTTCTCGGAGGTCTCCGTGACCGACTCGCTGCGCGTGCTGCGCCGGACCGGTCCCGGCATATAAGCGCACCGCGCCCCCGGATGGCCCAGGGTCCGTACGGGCGCGGGGGCGCCGGTCTAGCATCGCGACGTGCGCTACGACGACAGTCCCCCGCTCCCCGAGTCCGCCTCTTCGGTCAACCCGGACCGGCCCTGGTACGCCCGCCGCTCTACGCTCGTCGTCGCGGCCGCCGCCGTGGCGCCGGCGTGCCTGGCGGGCTGGCTGCTGACCCAGGTGCTGGCCCCGTCCGGCGGCGACGGACGGCCGCCCGGCACGTCCGCGGCGCCCGCCCCGGCCGCGAGCCCGCCGCCGGGCCAGCGGGACGCGAAGCCGGGGGCCACGGCCGCCGGCTCCCCGAGTGGGACCCCCGGCCCCGGCGCCCCGGTCCCGGCCTCCCCGCCCGGCTCCCCCGCGGCGTCCGCGCCGGCCCCGGCCAAGGTTCCGCTCACCGGCCGGACGGTCGTCATCGACCCCGGCCACAACACCGGCAACTTCAAACACGGCGCCGAGATCAACAGGCAGGTGGACATCGGCACGGGCCGCAAGGAGTGCGACACCACCGGCACCACCACGAACTCGGGCTACATGGAAGCCGAGTTCACCTGGGACGTCTCCCTGCGCCTGAAGTCCGCCCTGGAGGCGGAGGGCGCCAAGGTGGTCCTCACCCACCAGGGCGACCGCCCCTGGGGCCCCTGCATCGACGAGCGCGCCCGCATCGGCAACGAGGCCGCCGCCGACGCCGTCGTCTCGGTCCACGCGGACGGCGTCTCGGCCGGCAGCCGCGGCTTCCACGTCATCCTCCCGGCCGCCGTCAAGGGCGGCAGAGCCGACACCGCGAAGATCGTCGGACCCTCCCGCGAGCTCGGTGAGCGCATCGCCGGGAACTTCGCCCGGACCACCGGCTCCGCCCCCGCCAACTACCTCGGCGGCGGCACGGGATTGGTCGTCCGCGACGATCTGGGCGGACTGAACCTGTCAACCCGCCCCAAGGTGTTCATCGAATGCGGCAACATGCGTGACGCCAAGGACGCGGCGCAGCTGACGAGTCCGGAGTGGCGGCAGAAAGCGGCCCGGGGCATCGCGGACGGCATCATCGGTTTCCTCGGCGGGTAGTCCCACGGGCAGTCCGGCCGGGACTGCCCACCGCCCCGACCCCCTCGGCCGCCGGTTACCTCCGTACCATGGTGCCGCCCGCCCCGCTCCAGGCACGCTCTGCGACCGCGGCACCACGAGACGACCGAGACCGAGAAGGACACCCAAGACGTGAACATCCGCTCCCTCACACGAGGCGACGGCGTGGTGATCGGAGCAGCGGTGCTGCTGTTCATCGCCTCGTTCTTCGACTTCTACTCCACCACCGGTGGAGACCTCCCGAGCGCCTGGGACACCGACGCCTACCGCCTGGTCCTGCCCAGCGTCTTCCTGATCGGCTTCATCGCGGCCGGCCTGCTCCTCGCCGCCCGCTTCCAACCGGAGACCCGCAAGGTCCTCGGGCTGCCGCTCGGCGCGTGGGGCACCGTGCTCGCGGTGTCGGCCGCCTGGTCCGCGCTGTGGGCGCTGATCACCTGCCCCAGCTCGATCGACCTCGGCGCGGGCGCCGTCATCGCCTTCCTCGCCACGCTGGCCCTGGCCGGCGTGGCCGTCTTCGGCTCGAAGATCCCGGTGCTCGCCGGCGGCCTGCTGCCCGAGCCGAGGCCGGCGGCCGTCCCGCCGTACGGCGGCCAGCCCCAGCCGGGTGCCGGATACGGCTACCCGGGCGGGCAGCAGCCCCCGCACTACGGCAACACCCCGCAGCCGGTCCCGCCCTACGGCGGCGCCGCCGAGCCCGCACCGGCCCCCGGCCCGGGTCCGCAGGACGCGTCCCACGGGGGCCAGGCGGCCCCGGCGGCGGACTTCACCCCGTTCTGGTTCGCGGTTCCGGTGGCCCGCCCCCTCTTCTCCGAGGACGGCTCGCCCAGCCCGATCGCCGAACTCGCTCCGGGCACCTGGTACCTGGCCGTCGACCAGCGCGGCCCGGCCACGCTGATCGCCCAGACCCAGGACGGCCGCCGCGGCGTCCTGAACGACACCTCAGGAATCCAGCGCGGCTGATCCACGGGACTGCGCGAAGGCCCCCCGCCCTTCCGGGCGGGGGGCCTTTGCCCTACAGTCACCTGACGCGCCGTCAGATACGGCATCGCGGAGGGGGACCGTACATGCGCCTCGGACTCGCACTCGGCTACTGGGGCCGCGGCCCGAACCCGGACCACCTCGGCCTCGCCACCGAAGCGGAGCGCCTCGGCTACCACTCGGTGTGGACCGCCGAGGCCTGGGGTTCGGACGCCTTCACCCCGCTGACCTGGATCGCCGCGCACACCTCGCGCATCCGCCTCGGCACGGCCATCGCGCAGATGGCCGCCCGCACCCCCACCGCCACCGCCATGCACGCGCTGACCCTGGACCACCTCTCCGGCGGCCGGATGATGCTGGGCCTGGGCCTCTCCGGCCCGCAGGTCGTCGAGGGCTGGTACGGGCGCCCCTTCCCCGCGAGCCCGCTGACCGCGACCCGCGAGTACGTCGACGTCGTCCGCCAGGTGCTGCGGCGCGAGGGCCCGGTCGCGCTGGACGGCCGCTTCCACCAGCACCCGTACCGCGGCGGGGACGGCACCGGCACCGGCACACCGCTGAAGCCCATCACCCACCCGCTCCGCGCGGACCTGCCCCTGCTGCTGGGCGCCGAGGGGCCGAAGAACATCGCCCAGACCACCCGGATCGCCGACGGCTGGCTCCCCCTCTACTGGTCGCCGAACCGCACCGACGTCTACCGGGCCTCCCTCGCCGACCTGCCCGACGGATTCATGATCGCGCCGATGGCCCGCGCCCGGGTCTGCGACGACGTCGCCGAGGGGCTGCTCCCGGTCAAGGCCATGCTCGGCTTCTACATCGGCGGCATGGGCCACGCGGCCCGCAACTTCCACGCCGACCTGATGGCCCGCATGGGGTACGAAGCGCAGGCCCGCCGCATCCAGGAGCTGTTCCTCGCGGGCCGCAGACAGGAGGCGGTCCTGGCCGTCCCGGACGCCTTCGCCGACGAGATCTCGCTGGTCGGCCCCCGCGAGCGGATCGCCGAACGCCTGGAACTCTGGCGCAAGGGCCCGGTCACGGACCTGCTCCTCACCGCCCCGGACCGGCACACCCTGCGCGTCCTGGCGGAACTGAACGGCTGAGCGGCTGAGCGGCTGAGCGGCTGAGCGGCTGAGCGGCTGAGCGGCCGAGCGGCCGAACGAGGGCCGTCCCGCACCCGGTGCGGACGCCGCTAGGGCGAGTCCGCCTCCGGGACCGCCGTCAGCAGCTCCCGCAGGTCCAGGGCCATCACGGCGATCTCGATGGTTCCGCCGTCCTCGTACGCGCACGTCACGATCCGCGAGCCGGGGTTGATGGACAGGCCCTCCCTCACGGAGGGGACCCGGACCCCGGTGGCGCGGCCTCCCGGCAGCGGGACCGCCGGGCCGCGGCCCGGGACCCAGCGGGCGGTGCCCACGTCGGCGTACACCCGGCCCGGCCGCCAGCGGCCCGCGCCGGCCGGCTGCCGCGCCATGCAGGGAATCCCGGGAACGGGCCCGGCGGCCACCCGGCGCAGATGCCTGCGCCTGAGCAGCCACCCGGCCCCGGCCGCCCCGAGGACGGCCACCACGAATGCGATCACCCGCCCATTGAAACAGGCCGGGCCGGGCGGGCCCGCCGCACGGGCCCGCCCGCCGGGCTATCCGCCCAGCTGGGAGACGCTCGGGACCTTGTCGGTCACCGGGGCACCCGCGCTCTTGCCCGCATCCTTGACGCCGTTGATGACGTCCTGGAAGGCGTCGACGTCGGAGTCGCCCGCCTGACCCTTGCGGAGCTTGGTCCCGAGACTCTTGAGGGACTCGATGCCCGCCGTCAGCGGCACCATCGCCTTCGACAGCAGGGGGTCGCCCTTGGCGTTGACGGAGGCGGCCTTCAGCCGGTTGTAGGCGAAGGCGCCGGCCAGGCCGGCCTTGATCAGCGCGAACGTACGGCCCTTCGCGCCCTTCTTGAACTTGCCCGCCTGGTACGGCTTGATGATCCACTGGTACGTCGCCCCGGCCGCGAGACCGGCGTTGGCGACGAACCGCGTCTTGGCGAACTTCTGCCTCTCGGCGGACGTACTGGGCGAGGGCGTCACGGCAGCCGCCTCGTCGGCCTCGTCGGCCGCCGGCACCGCGGCCGCGAGGGCCGCCAGCTCGGCCGCCGAGGCCATGGAGACGCTCTCCCCCTGGGCCCGGCTCTCACCGCCGCTGCCGCAGGCGGTGGCGCCGACCAGCAGCGAGGTGGACAGGACCACCGCCGTGACGGCACGGCGGAATCGGACGGTAGCGGATACGGGTACGGGTACGGACACGATTGCCTCCGGGGACTGAGGTGTCCCCCGCAGCCTCGCCCCGGATGCCCGGATCCGCCCTCCGGGAGGGCCCGTTCGGGTCTCGCCCGGCCTCCTGTCCGGTTCGCGTTCGTCTTTACGGCACGTTTACGACACGCCCGGGCGGCAACACGGTCGGCATGACATCACACACGCGAGTACGTAGTCGGGGAAGCAGTCAGGCAGGCCGCGCCGTCGCACTGGTGGCGGACGTGCTCGCCTTCGTGATCGGCCTCTGGATCCTCCTGTACCTCCTGGAGGCCAACCAGGGCAACGGCCTCGTCGCCTTCATCCACGACGCCGCCAGCTGGCTGGCCGGCTGGTCCTACGACCTGTTCACCTTCAGCCGCGAATGGGTCCAGGTCGTGGTCGGCTACGGCCTCGCGGCCGTCGCCTACCTCTTCATAGGCCACGCCGTCGCCGGCTGGCTCTACCGCCGCTGACGGCCCGCGCGGACCGGCCGGCGCCCCCCGCGGGCCCACGGCGTCATCCGCAGCAGTCGGGCTCCAGCCCGGCAGGGAGCGAGGCCCCGCCGAACACCTCGGTGGTGGCCTCGTCCCCGCCCAGCGCGGCGACGGCCAAGAGCAGGGACCCCGCGGTCCACGTCGTCTGCTCCACCGGCCAGACCGCCCGGTCGTCGAAGACGTAGCCGGTCCAGTACATGCCGTTCTCGGCACGCAGGTGCGCGATCGACCGCAGCACGTCCAGCGCCCGGTCCGACTCCCCCACCGCCCACAGCGCGAGCGCCAGCTCGCAGGACTCCCCGCCCGTCACCCACGGGTTCGGCAGCACGCAGCGCACGCCCAGGTCCGGGACCACGAACTCGTCCCACCGCCCGTCCAGGCGCGCCTTCGCCTCGGCGCCGGTCAGCGCCCCGCCCAGCACCGGGTAGTACCAGTCCATCGAATAGCGGTTCTTGTCGAGGAACCGCTCCGGGTGACGCCGGATGGCATGGCGCAGGGCGCCCGCCGCCAGCTCCCAGTCGGGCTGCGGCTCCTCGCGGTGCTCGGCGATGGCCAGCGCGCAGCGCAGCGCCTGGTGGATCGAGGACGAGCCGGTCAGCAGGGCGTCGGTCACCGGCGTGCCGTCGGCCTCCCGCTTCCAGCCGATCTCGCCGCCGGGCTGCTGGAGCGCGAGCACGCACTCCACCGCCGCGAAGACGGCCGGCCACATCCGGTCGAGGAAGGTGTCGTCGCCGGTCGACAGGTAGTGGTGCCAGACCCCGACGGCTATGTACGCGGTGAAGTTGCTCTCCCGGCTCGCGTCCTGCGGGTCGGCCGTGTCCACCCCGTCCGGCCGGTCGGCGTAGGCCGCGAACCAGGAGCCGTCCCGGTTCTGGTGCCGGGCCAGCCACGCGTAGGCCCGCTCGGCGGCCTCGTGCTCGCCGGCCGCGTCCAGGGCCATGGCCGCCTCGGTGTGGTCCCACGGGTCCAGGTGGTGGCCGCGGAACCACGGGAGCGCCCCGTCCTCGCGCTGCGCGGCGAGGATGCCCGCCACGGTCTGGGCGGCCTGCTCGGCGGTCAGTACGCCGTCCAGGACCAGGTGTTCCGGCGCGGTGCGCCCCGGGGAGGTCACTGGGCGGCGCCGACGGGAAGGTGCGGCTTCGTCGCGTAGGCCACGAAGGACTTGCCGATGACCGGGTTCAGGGCCTGCTCGGCGAGGCGCGTGGCCAGCGGCTTCTTCATGATGTCCCAGACCAGGAGCTTGTGGTACGCCTTGACCGGCAGCGCCTTGTCGTTGTCGACGCCGAAGGCGCACTTGAGCCACCAGTACGGGGAGTGCAGCCCGTGGGCGTGGTGCGTGCCGTACGGCTTGAGTCCGGCGGCCTCCATCTTGCCGAGCAGCTCGTCCGCCTTGTAGATGCGGATGTGGCCGCCCTCGACCTCGTGGTAGGCGTCGGAGAGCGCCCAGCAGATCTTCTCGGGGCCGTAGCGCGGCACGGTGATGGCGATGCGCCCGCCGGGCTTGAGGACGCGGACCATCTCGGCGAGCACGCCCTTGTCGTCGGGGATGTGCTCCATCACCTCGGAGATGATGACGACGTCGAAGGACTCGTCGGGGAAGGGCAGGGCGAGCGCGTCGCCCTCCATGGCGGTGGCGGTGGCCCCGGCCGGGGCCTCACCGGCCTCCTTCATCGCGGCGAACCACTTGGCGACCTCTCGGATCTCCTCGCCGTTGCGGTCGACGGCGACCACCTGGGCGCCTCTCCGGTAGCACTCGAAGGCGTGCCGGCCTGCGCCGCAGCCCAGGTCGAGTACGCGGTCGCCTGCGGCGAGCGGGAACCGGGAGAAATCGACGGTCAGCACGGGGTCCTGCCTTCGCGGTCGCGGGGGTGAACGGGGTGGCGCGTGGAACGGGGGAAACAGGGGGATCGCAAGGAGCCGCAGGGGCGCAAGGGATGTGCGGGGCGCAAGCTCACCGTGTACGGGGGGTACGGGCGGCCCGCGCGATCGCGGCGCGGTAGTGCGCGGCGGTCTCCTCGGCGGCCTTGGCCCAGGTGAAGCGGGCCAGGACCCGCTCGCGGCCGGCGGCCCCGAGGCGGGCCCGCAGCTCCGGATCGCCCAGCAGTCTCCCGAGCGCGGCAGCGAGGGCCCCCGCGTCACCGGGCGGCACGGCGAGGCAGCTCTCGCCGTCGGGGCCGGACACCTCGGGGATCGCACCGCCGGTGGTGGCGACCAGCGGGGTGCCGGTGGCCATGGCCTCGGCCGCCGGGAGCGAGAAGCCTTCGTAGAGGGAGGGCACGCAGGCGATCTGCGCACTGCGCACCAGGTCGACGAGCTCGGCGTCGGTGATGCCCTTGACGAAGCGGACGGCGTCCTGGAGCCCGTACGTCTCCACCGCGCGGGCGACCGGCCCCTTCTCGGGGCGCTTGCCGACCACGACGAGGTGGGCCTCGGGCTGCTCGGTGCGCAGCTTGGCCAGCGCCTCGACGAGGTGGACGAGGCCCTTGAGCGGCACGTCGGCGCTGGAGGTGGTGACGATGCGGCCGGGGACCTCGGCGACGGACGCGTCGGGCGCCCACAGGTCGGTGTCGGCGCCGATGTGGACGACGTGGATGCGGTCGTCGCGGACGCCGAGGTGCTGGGCGATCTCCTGCTGGGAGGAGCCGGACACCGTCAGCACGGTCGGCAGGCGGCGGGCGACGCGGGCCTGCATGCGGGTGAAGCCGTACCAACGGCGCACGGAAAGACGCCGCTTGAGGTCCTTGGCGGCGTCGAGGTCCAGCCTGCGGTCGACGGTGATGGGGTGGTGGATGGTGGTGACCAGCGGCGCGCCGAGGTCGCCCAGCAGGCCGTATCCGAGGGTCTGGTTGTCGTGGATGACGTCGAACTCACCCGCGCGGGCGGCGAGGTGGCGCCGGGCCCGCAGCGAGAAGGTCAGCGGCTCGGGGAATCCGCCCGTCCACATGGTGGCGACCTCGATGGCGTCGATCCAGTCCCGGTACTCGTCGCGCTTGGGGGTGCGGAACGGATCGGGCTGGCGGTACAGGTCCAGGCTCGGGAGCTCGGTGAGCGTGGCACCCGTGTCGAGCACCGGGTAGGGCTGCGCGCCGATGACCTCGACGGAGTGCCCGAGGCGTACGAGCTCGCGCGAGAGGTGACGGACGTAGACGCCCTGCCCGCCGCAGAACGGGTTCCCCTTGTAGGTGAGCAGTGCGATGCGCAACGGGCGGTCGCCGTCAGTGACGGAACCCGCGAGAGGGCTCGTCACCATGGCCTCAGCGGTCACTCTCGGCCCCCATCTCCCTGCACTTTCGCCGGAGCGTAACCGCTCGGATAATGTAGAACAAGTTCCAGACTTGGTCTGCCCAAGACCATTGAATCTACCGGCCGGAAACTACACCGTAAGAGGCGGAGCAGGTGATTCGCGCCACGGCTCCGGCGCCTGACATGCTGGCCCCGGATCAGCCCGGAATCAGCCCGCCGCAACCACTCGCGACGACACGGAACGCCAGGGAACGGGACACATGACAGCGGAAGCGAAGGCCGCCACCACGCCGGCGTCCCCTCCCCTGACGGAGCGCCAGGAGGCGCGCCGCCGCCGAATCCTGCACGCCAGCGCCCAGCTCGCCAGCCGGGGCGGTTTCGACGCCGTTCAGATGCGCGAGGTCGCGGAGTCCTCCAGCGTGGCGCTGGGCACCCTCTACCGCTACTTCCCTTCCAAGGTGCACCTGCTGGTCGCCACCATGCAGGACCAGCTCCAGCACCTGCACACCACCCTGCGCAAGCGGCCGCCGGCGGGCGACGACCCCGCGGCCCGGGTCGCGGAGACCCTCATGCGGGCCTTCCGCGCCCTCCAGCGGGAGCCGCACCTGGCGGACGCGATGGTCCGCGCACTGACCTTCGCGGACCGCAGCGTGAGCCCCGAGGTGGACACGGTGTCCCGGCTGACGACGGCGATCATCCTGGACGCCATGGACCTGGAGGCCCCGCCGACGGCGGAACAGCTCTCGGCGGTCCGGGTCATCGAGCACACCTGGCACTCGGCACTGATCACCTGGCTCTCGGGCCGCGCCTCGATAGCCCAGGTCAAGATCGACATCGAGACGGTCTGCCGCCTGATCGACCTGACGTCCCCGGAAAAGGCCTGATCCTGCCGGTGGGGGGCGGGGGTGGGGGCGGGGCTTCGGCGGGGCGGGGGCTTGAGGGGTGGGGCGGGGGTGGTGGGGGCGGGGGCTTCGGCGGGGCGGGAGCGGACAGGTATGGGGGTTTCCCGTCAGTCTCATCGTCTCTCCGGGTCGCGCCGGTCCCTCAAGGGCGCTCCTCCTTCGTCGTCGCGTCGCTTCGCGATGTCGCTGCGCTCCACCCTTGACCGACCGTCCCGCCCCGGACATACG
>NZ_JBHXSC010000114.1:0-12017 GCF_042716505.1 Streptomyces sp. NPDC058674 | reverse complement strand
CCTCCCGCATTTCCTCGGGGGCGTGGCGGGTTTTGTTTTTTTTCACCCCGTCCGCCCCCGCCCCCCGCCCGGGGGGGGGGGCGCGCGCGCTGGGAGCCCCGCCCCCCCCCCGGCACTCGGCCTGCTTACTTGCCCGAGCGAACCTTGATCTTGTCGAGGCGGGGGCGCATGCCGACAGCGTGGTTACGGGTCATGATGACTCTCCTTCATTGGGTGTGATACCCCGCAAGGCCATTCGTTCCCTTGCGGTGAAGCGATATGACCATGGCCTAGACCCAAGAGTCAAGTCCAGTTGTCAATAATGTGAGAGAGCGTCTATTCAAGGGGTGTACGGCCGCAACCACAGCCCCATGCCCGGGCGTTCGAGAGCGCCTCGCCCGCTCGACGTAACTTGACCAGTTTTATTGACTCAGTCGTGGATTTTATGTCAATCTCGCTGCGACAAGCATGCGAACGTGAGGGGAAATCAGTTGGAACGCCCGCCGGAGAGCCAGCACTCCCTGCTCCTGATCAAGCCGGACGGGGTCTCGCGCCGCCTCCAGCCTTACGTCCTCGACACGGTGCGCGAGGCCGGACTGACCGTCCTGTGCCACCACCGGCTCCTGCTGGACGAGGACGACATCCGCCGGGCCTTCGCCGACATGCGACGCGACGAGAACCCGCTGGAGCACCTCACCCTCGACCTCTGGTACGCGCACCGGCCCATGGAGGTGATCGTCGTCCGCGGAGGCGACGACACCGTGGAGACGGCCGCCGCCGTCAAGCGCAAGGCGCGCGCCGCCTACCGCCTCGGCGTGTGGGCCAACGTGGTCCACACACCGGACCACTGGGAGGAGTTCGCGCTCCAGCTCTCCGTCTTCGGGCAGCACTGCCCCGACTGCCGGGCCCTGCTGGCCGGCACCGACTTCGGGGACTACGAGGACGTCGCCCAGGCCTACCCGCCCGGGATTTCGCTGCCACCGCGCTGGCGCGACCCCGAGGCGCTGCGCGCCGTCGTCGAGCCGATGTGGCGCGACCGGTCCTCCTGCGTCTGGCGCCCCACCTATCCGCCCCTGTACGAGGCCCCGCGGCGCGCGGACGGGCCGCGCGGCCACGTCGTCTGCGTCACCCGCTCGCCCAACCAGCTCTCCTTCGACAACCTGGTCGCCGCCGTGATGGCCGCCCTGCCCGGCATCGACTTCCCGCAGGCCTTCGAGGTGGTCTTCACCTCGCTGCACCACGCCGAGTTCCCACTGGCCGCCGGCACCCTCGCGGAGTGCCAGGGCTACGCGGCGTCGTTGTGGGACACCGGCCTGCGCACCGTCATCCGCGCCCAGGACGAGGACTTCCGCTACCCGGCACAGGACGGGCTGCCCGCCGAGGACGGACTGCCCGGGGACCGGCGGCCGGCCGTCCGGAAGGTGCCCGCGTGACCGCCCCCGCCACCCTGACCAGCACCCCGGCCGCCCCCTTGGCGGGCGCGCCCCAGCGGCTCGACGCGCTCCTCGAACGTGCCTGCGCGCGCTTCGCTGACCGCGTCGCCCTCGACGACGGGGAGGACGCCCTCGGCTACCGCGCCCTCGGCGAGCGGGGCCGCGCCCTCGCCGCCGCCCTGACGTCGGCCGGCCACCGGCGCGGGGAACCCGTTCTCGTCGCGGTGGACAACCGCAGCGGCGACCTCGTGTGCGAACTCGGCGCATGGTCCGCCGGCGCCGTCGTGGTCCCGGTGCACCGGGACTCCCCAGCGCTGGTGCTGCGCGCCACCGCCGAACGCGTCGGCGCCCGGCTGCTGCTCGGCGACCCGCGGCACCGCCCCGCGGCCTGGACGGACGCCACCGGCCCGGCCGGCCACCCCTGGATCAGCGGGATCGTCCAGGACACCGCCGCCGGCGCCCCCGGCGGCCGGCCGGTCCCGCCCGCCGAACTGGACGCCGATCAGGCCCTGGTGGTCTTCACCTCCGGCTCCACCGGCCGCCCCAAGGGCGTGGTGCTCTCCCACCGCGCCCTGCACACCAAGCTCCAGACGATCGCCCGGACGCTGCCGTTCGGAGAGGGCGAGACCGCCCTGCACCTGCTGCACCTCAACTTCAGCTTCGGGCAGTGGACCTCGCTGCTCACCCTCGCCACCGGCGGCACCCTGCTGCTCACCCCGCGGTTCCGGGCCCGCCAGGTGCTGGAGCTCCTTGCGCGGCGGACCGTCGACCGGACCGCTGTCGTCCCCAGCATGCTGCGCCTGATCCGCCGCGAACTCGACTCCCCTGACGGCACCGCCCTGGCGGCGCGGCTCGCCGCGGAGGGCTCCCCCGGCACGTGGATCTGCGGCGGCGAACCCCTGCCGGCCGGACTGGGCCGCGGGATGCGGGCCCTGCTGCCGCACGCCGGGATCGCCGACGTCTTCGGGCTGAGCGAGAGCGCCACCTCCGACTTCATCCTCACCCCCGACCGCTACGACGACGAGGCGGGCACCATCGGGCGGCCCTCGCCCGGCGTGGAGTACCGCATCGTGCCCGTGGACGGCGCCCCCGGCGCCGAAGCCGAAGCCGAAACTGGTGCGGTCGGTGAACTGTGGCTCCGTACGCCCCATCTGATGACCGGCTACCTCGACGACCCCGCCGCCACCGCCGCCACCATGGCCGGCCGCTGGCTGCGCACCGGCGACCTCGCCCGGCACCGGCCGCGGGACGGCCGGGTGGAGCTCGTCGGGCGCGCCAAGCAGCTCATCGTGCGCGGCGGCGCGAAGATCTCCCCACTGGAGGTGGAGGCCGCGTACGCCGATCACCCCGACTGCGCCGCGTGCGTGGCCGTCGGTGTCCCGGACGCGCTGCTGGGCGAGCGCCTGCACCTGCTCTTCGTACCGCGAGCGGGCCGGATGCCCGCCGAGGAGGAGCTACGGGCCCACGGGCGGCGCCGGCTGGAGGCCCACAAGGTCCCCGAGCGGGTGCACCGCGTCGAGCAGCCCCCGCTGGGGCGCACCGGCAAGACCGATCGGGCCGCGGCCGCGCGCCTCGCCGCGACCGCCGGAGCCGCCGCGGGGGGTGCGGCATGACCCTGCTGGGCGTCTCCACCGGCGTGCTGGCCGACCGCACCGATCTGACGGGGCTGCTCGCCTACGACCCCGAGGTCGTGGAGTTCTACAACTACCCCCGCTCGATGCTCGCCGGGATCGAGCGGTTCTGCGCCCGCCGCGGCATCCGGCCCGCGCTGCACACGCCCGTCCCCTACGACGAGCCGCGCCCGCTGCGGAGGTTCGCCCCCACGGGCCCCGATCCGGACGAGGCGGCGACCGCGCTGCGGCTGACCGAGGCCACCGTCCGCTGCGCGGCCGACCTCGGCGCGCTCCACGTGGTGGTGCACTTCCCGAGCCCCTATCCGCCCTACCCGCTCGCGGGGTTCGACAGCTGGTGCCGTGACTTCCTCGACGCCGCCTGCGGGCTGGCCCGCGAGCACGGGGTCCCCGTCCTGGTGGAGAACCTCTCCGCCCACCCTCTGCTGCACACCGCGGCGCACTACCGCGACGCCCTCGCCGGCCGCCCGGAGCTGGGGCTCTGCCTCGACGTCGGCCACGCGCACCTGCTCGGTCCGGAGCACGGGCCGCTCGGCTACGCCCGCGCCCTGGGTCCGGTCGTGCGCAGCATGCACCTCTACAACACCACCGCCGCGCGCTACCCCGAGCACGGCCACGAACCCGCCCATGCCGGCCAGTCGGCCGCCGACGGCTACCTCCCGCTGGCCGAGGTGCTGCCCGAACTGCTCGACCTCACCGGCGCCCCCGCCGTCGTCCTGGAGCACCGGCCCCCGGCGCCCGGCGACCCGGGGCCCGAGCAGATCAGCCGGTGGATCCGCGAGCTGATCGGCCACCGCCGGCCCGGCCGCCCCACACCGGACGGCCCTGCCGTTCGTACGCCCGGCGGCCCTGCCGTTCGTACGTCCGGCGAGCCCGCCCGTACCGCGTCCGCCGGATCTCCCCGTCCCGCCCACACCTGAGGAGCCCCGATGCCCGACACCACCGCGCTGGAACTACTGCGGCGCCTGGCCGCCGCCGACGAGGAACTGCGCCCCGCGCTGCTCAAGCACGTCTCCGAGGTCACCCAGGGCCTGATCGACACCACCGGCCGCGGCATGGACCTCACCGAGGCCGACCTGAGCAACCTCGACCTGCGCCGGGTCGACCTGCGCCGCGCCACCCTCAACCGGGCCCTGCTGCACGGCACCCGCCTCCAGGAGGCCGACCTCTCCGAAGTCAGCATGGTCTGCCCGGGGATGGAACGCACCGACCTCACCGGTGCCAGCCTGCGCTCCGCCTACGTCCACGCCCTGGCCGCCCAGACCTGCCTCTTCGACGGCGCCGACCTGACCGGGCTGCGGGACGCCACCGGCACGCTCTTCCACGGATGCAGCATGCGGGGCACCCACCTGGATGACGGCCACCTGTCCGGCTCGTCGTTCTACCAATGCGACCTGTCCGACGCCTCGATGCGCAACATGAACCTCCAGAGCGCGCTGATCAGCGAATGCCTGCTGGACTCCGCCGCCCTGGACGGCTCCTGCGTCGACCAGCTCTCCGTCACCAAGTCCAGCCTCCGCGACACCTCGCTGCGTTCGGTGGCCGGTCACGGTCTGGCCCTCCAGCGGCTCACCGCCGCCGACGGCCTGGTGCTCGCCGACGCGGGGCTGCCGCAGCTGCGGCTCACCGGCATCCAGGCGCACGACTGGCGGGCGGCCGGGCTCAAGGCACCAGACGCCGATTTCACCGACCTCGCCGTCACCTCCGCCGACTTCAGCGGCGCCCAGCTCACCGGTGCCCGCTGGACGCGCTGCACCGTGCCCCAGATCCGCCTCGGCGGGGCGTCGCTGAACAACGGCAGCATCCTGGAGAGCAGTCTGCGCGGCGCGGTCCTCACCGCCGCCCGCGGCGAGAACCTCCACATCGTGGAGAGCGACCTGTCCGACGCCGAGATGAGCACCTTCCTCGGCCGCTGCCTCACGGTGCGCGACTCCAGCCTCGCGCGGGCCAACCTGCGCCACGCCAACCTCTACCGGGCCATGATCACCGGTGATCCGCCGCGCGGCATGAGCCTGCGCCGTGCCGTCCTGGACGGTGCCACCCTCGTCCAGGCCTACATCGCCGCCGATCTGCGCGAGGCCGGCCTGGTGGGCGCCAACTGCGCCTACAGCCGTTTCAGCCAGTCCGACCTGTCCGGCGCCCGGCTCGACGGCGCCGGCATGTACCAGTCCACATGGGTGAAGACCGTCGTCACCGGCGCCCGTCTGACCGGTGTGAAGGCGCCGGTGTTCACCGACCGCTGTCCCGGCCTCGCCGAAGCCCTGGAGCGCGACGGCGGACCGGCCGCGACCGAGTTCGCCGCCTTCGCCGAGAGCCTCGGCGCCGCGCTGGCGAAGAGCCGCAAGGGGTCGACGTGACCATCGACCAGACCCCCGACGACGGATCGGCCGGCCGGCGCCGGCTGATCGAGGCCGGAGCGACGGTCGGGCCGGGCGTGCACGCCTGGCTCGGCTCCAACGTCCTCATCGGCCGCGACGTGACCATCGGCGCCGGCACCGTGCTGGCCGCGGACACCCTCACGCTGCGCGACGGCGTCACCATCGGCGAGGACTGCGACCTGCGCGCCGGAACCCTCTTCCTGGGCGACGCCACCGAGCTCCAGGCCTCGGTCACGGTGCTCGTCGCCGACGCCTTCGAGGTCGAGGGCGGCGGGCGCATCGAGTCCGGGACCCACGTCACCTGCCGCTCCTTCCAGGCCGACCGGCTGCTCTACCTCGGCCAGGGCACCAGCGTCGGCTACGGCGGCACCACCGCCTCCACCTCGCACGTCGTCCTGGGTGCCCGGGTGGCGATCGGACCGCACAGCATCCTCAACGCCAACCACCCGATCATCCTGGGCGACCAGGTCGGTTCCGGCTCCCACCTGACCATCTGGACCCATGGGTTCCATTTCGGTCACCGGCTCCTGGACGGCTACCCCGCGACCTTCGCGCCGGTGCGCATCGAGCGCAACGTCTGGCTCGCCTACCACGCCACGGTGCTCCCCGGGGTGACCATCGGTGCCGACACCATCGTCGCGGCCGGCAGCGTCGTCAGCCGCGACCTGCCCGCCGGAGTGCTGGCGGGCGGCGTGCCCGCCGCCGTCAAACGCACCCTGGAGCAACGGCCCCCGAAGGACGACGAGGCGCACCGGCGCATGGACGCCCTGCTCGACGAATGGATTGCCGAGCTCCAGTGGAAGGGCCTGAGCGCCGAGCGCACCCCCGACGGCGGCATCGACGTCGAGGGCCGCCACCGCGTGCTGCTGGTCACCGGGGACACCTGCCTCGACGCCGTCCACGCCCACGCCAACGCGGCCCACCGGCGCGGCTTCCACCTGCTCGCCGTGGACGACCGCCCCGACCTGCGCCCCTGGACCAGCCGCAACCGCGCCCTGTTCGAACTGCGCTCCGGGCGGCTCACCGGCGGCCTCGACGAGGTCGGCCACGACCTGCGGGACTTCCTGCGGCGCAACGCGCTGCCCTGCGGCGACCAACTGCCCTTCCGCAGCCTGCCCGTCGAGGGATTCGCCCGGCTGGCCGCGCTCACCCCCAAGCCCACCACCACCGGGAACGGCCGATGACCAGCACCCCCCGCCAGGCGCCCCACACCACCACGCCGCAGCACACGGCGCTGCCCGGGCCGGCCGGCGGCCCCCGCAATCTGGACCTGCGCTACGCCGACCGCCCCGTGGACAGCGAGCACCCGCACTACTTCCCCTTCGTCGTCGACCACGCCGAGCCCTGGCTGCGGGGCCACCCGGACGGGCCGGTGTGCGAAGTGGGCTGCGCGGCCGGGGCGTTCGCCCGCTACCTCCTCGGCCGCCACCCGGGCACCGACCTGACCTGCGTGGACCTCCAGCCCACCCTGATCGAGCAGGCTCGGCTGCGCGTGCCCGGCGCGCGCTTCCTGACCGGCGACGTACTGCGGCCCGACACCCTGCCCGCCGGGCCGTTCGCCACCATGTTCATGGTCGCCCTGCACAGCCACTTCGACGACCCCCAGCAGTGGATCGACGCGCTGCTGCGCCTGACCGCACCCGGTGGCCGCGCCTACGTCTTCGGCCTGTTCAACCCCGAACCGGTGGACGTCGTCATCCGGTTGCGCCATGCGGACAGCGACCCGGAGTGGCTGCCCGGGTGGAACCAGTTCTCCGTGCAGACCGTCAGCCGGCTGCTGGACGGGGCCGGACTGCGGCACGCCTTCCACCGCTACCTGCCCACCGCACCCCGCGCCCGGCAGCCGCAGGACCCGCTGCGCTCGCACACCGTGCCCGACCCCGATGCCGGCCCCGGCACCGCCGCGGACCCGGCGCTGGTCTACCTCAACGGCAGCCAGATGCTCCACCGCTTCGCCCTGCTGGAAATCCACCGGCCGGAGCCCGCGCCGGCCGCCGCCGGCGACCGGTCATGACAGGGCACCGGCAGCACCCGCAGCACCCGCAGCACCGGCCCGGCAGCGGCAGCGGCAGTCGTGGCGGCGCACCTGCCGCCCCGGCCGTCCCCGCGCGTCGCGGCCGCCTCGCCGCGCACGGGCACAACGTGTTCGCCGAGATGTCGGCGCTGGCCGAGCGGCACGGCGCCGTCAACCTCGGCCAGGGCTTCCCCGACACCGCGGGCCCCGACTCCGTCGTCGAGGCGGCCGTCCGCGCGCTGCGCGCCGGCCACCACCAGTACCCGCCGGTCCCTGGACTTCCCGGCCTGCGCCGCGCCATCGCCGACCACCAGCGGCGGCGCTACGGCCTGGACATCGACCCCGACCGGGAGACCGTCGTCACCACCGGTGCCTCCGAAGCACTGGCCGCCGCGCTGCTCGCGCTGACCTCGCCCGGCGACGAGATCGTGGCCCTGGAGCCCTTCTACGACTCCTACGCCGCCTGCGCCACCCTGGCCGGCACCACCCTGGTGCCGGTCCGGCTGCGGGCGCCCGACTTCACCCTGGACACCCGGGCCCTGGCCGCCGCGATCACCGGGCGGACCCGGGTCCTGCTGCTCAACACCCCCCACAACCCGACCGGCGCGGTCCTCACCCCCGGGCAGCTCCACGAGGTGGCCGCGCTGGCCCGGGCCCACGACCTCCTGGTCATTTCCGACGAGGTCTACGAGCACCTGGTGTTCGAGGGCGTCCACCAGCCCATCGCGACCCTGCCCGGCATGTTCGAGCGCACCGTCACCGTCTCCTCCGCCGGCAAGTCCTTCTCCTTCACCGGCTGGAAGGTCGGCTGGGCGAGCGGCCCCGCCGATCTGGTCACCGCCGTCCGCGAGGTCAAGCAACACCTCTCCTTCGCCGGCGGCACCCCCTTCCAGTACGCCGTGGCCGACGCCCTGCGCCTCCCCGAGGAGTACTTCACCGCCGCCACCGACTCCCTTCGGCGACGCCGGGACCTGATGACCGACGGGCTGAGCGCGCTCGGCTTCGAGGTGCGGCCGCCGCAGGGCACGTACTTCATCACCGCCGACATCACCCCGCTCGGCGAGAGGGACGGCATGGAGTTCTGCCGTGCGCTGCCCGGCCGCTGCGGCGTCGCCGCCATCCCCCAGCAGGTCTTCTACGCCGACCCGGACGCCGGGCAGCGCTACGTCCGCTTCGCGTTCTGCAAACGCGAGAGTGTGCTGCACCAGGCGCTGGACCGGCTCAAGGAGGGCCTGGCATGATCCCCGTACCCCACAACGGGCCGCTGGTCACCGAGGACGACATCGCCGCCGTGACCGAGGCCCTGCGCTCCGGCTGGCTCGCCACCGGCCCCCGGACCGCGGCGCTCGAAGCGGCCTTCGCCGAGCGCTTCCGCCCCATGCACGCCTGCGCCGTCTCATCGGGCACCGCGGGGCTGACGCTGGCACTGCGCGGCGCCGGACTCGGGGACGGCGGCGCCACCGTCGCCGTCCCCACCTACGGCTGCTCGGCCCTGCTGGACGCCGTGCTGGCCGCCGGCTGCACCCCGCTGGTCGTGGACGTCACCGAGCGGACCCTGGGCATCGATCCCGAGCGGCTCGACCCGGCGAGCCCCCTCGACGCCGTGATCGCCGTACACACCCACGGCCACCCGGCGGATCTGGACGCCCTGCGCCCCAAGACCGCGCTGCTGGTGGAGGACTGCTGCCAGAGCCTCGGCGGCCGCGACGAGCGGGGCCGTCCGCTCGGCGCGATCGGGGACGCCGCGGTGTTCTCCTTCTACGCCACCAAGGTGATCGCCGCGGGTGAGGGCGGGATGCTGCTGCAGTCCGACCGCGCGGCCCTCGAACGCGTCCGCGGCCATCAGGACCCGGCCGCCCGCGAGGTCTACGCCCCCCGGTTCAACCACCGCCTCTCCGATCCCGCGGCGGCCCTGGCGCTCAGCCAGTTCCGCCGCCTCGACGACATCGCCGCGCACCGCCGCGCCGTCGCCGCCCAGTACAGCGCGGCCCTGCCGCCGCACGTCGCGCCGCCGCCCGGGCTGGCCCCCGGCCAGGTGCCCTACCGCTACTGCCTGCGGGCCGCCGGCCGCGCCCAGCAGCAGCGGTGGATCGGCCACCTGCGCGCCGCGGGCATCGCCGCCGACCCCCTCATCCCGGCACGGCACCTGCTGCACCGGCAGCTGGGTCTGGAGCCGCGGGAGTACCCGGTGGCCGAACGCGTCGTGGACAGCACCGTCTCGGTACCGCTGTTCGCCGCACTGACCGGGGAACAGGCCGACCGGGTGGCCGAGGCCCTGACCGGCCTGCCCGACTAGCGAACGAGAAGGACCGACCGTGACGACACCCCCGCGCCCCGCCCCCGAGGAATCCCGGGAGGCCCGGCGGGCTTTCCTGGCCGGCCGGCTGGCCGCCGTCCGCGAGCGGATCGGCGACGCCGCCCGGGCGGCAGGACGCGACCACACCGGAATCACCCTCATCACCGCCACCAAGACCTGGCCCGCCGAGGACGTCCGCCTGCTGGCCGGGCTCGGCGTCCGCGACGTGGGTGAGAACCAGGACCGGCAGGCGTCCGCGAAGGCAGCGGCCTGCGCCGACCTCACGCCGGCCCTGTCCTGGCACTTTATCGGGCAGCTCCAGAGCAACAAGGCTCCCTCGGTGGCCCGTTACGCCGACATGGTGCACTCCGTGGACCGCGCCTCCCTGGTGTCCGCCCTCGGCAAGGCCGCCCAGCGGGCCGAGCGGGACCTGCGCTGCCTGATCCAAGTGAGCCTGGACGGCACCGCGGGCCGCGGCGGAGCCCACCCCGACGAGGTGCCCCGGATCGCCGCGCTCATCGCCGGCCTGCCCCGGCTCACGGTGGCCGGGGTGATGGCGGTGGCCCCGCCGCAGGAGCCGGCCGGCCCGGCGTTCGCCCGGTTGCGGCGCCTCCGGGAGCGGTTGCTCGGCGAGCATCCGGGGGCCGTGGTGATGTCCGCCGGCATGAGCGGCGACCTGGAGGCCGCGATCGCCGCGGGTGCGACGCACGTCAGGGTGGGTTCGGCCGTCCTCGGCCACCGGCCGCCCGCGCCCCTGCCACACTGAGGCCCCGCCGGGCGCCGGTCCGCCCGTTGGTCGCCCTGACGTCACGTCAGCACCCCTTGTTACACTGTCAGCTGTTTCGCGTCACCCCATAGGAGCCCCTCCGTGAGTCGTCTGCTGCCCACCGCTCCCTACCGAGGCACCAGGGATTTCCTCCCTGCCGAGATGTCCGTACGGCAGCAGGTGTTCGGCCATCTGTACGAGACGGTGGAGCGTTACGGCTACGGACGGTACGACGGCCCGATCCTGGAGTCCGCGGAGATCTACGAGGCCAAGTCCGGCCAGGAGATCGCGAACCAGCAGCTGTACTCCCTCACCGACCGGGGCGGCCGCCGGATCGCGCTGCGTCCGGAGATGACCCCCTCGGTCGCCCGTATGATCGCCGCCAACGCCGGCAGCCTCCAGTTCCCGGTGCGCTGGTACAGCCACGTCAACTGCCACCGCTACGAGCGTCCGCAGCGCGGCCGCACCCGTGAGCACTGGCAGCTCAACGTCGACGTCTTCGGGTCCGACAGCCCGAACTGCGAGATCGAGATCTTCGACCTCATCCACGACGTGATGGGCTCGCTCGGCGCGACCCGCGACATGTGGGTGCTGCGGGTGGGCGACCGGACCATCCTCAACAGCATCCTGCGCGACGTGGTGAAGGTGCCGGAGGGCGCACACCAGCAGACCATGGCGCTCATCGACCGCTGGGAGAAGGTGCCGGCCGAGAAGCTGCGCGAGGACGCCGCCGAGTTCGGAGTCGACGGCCGGATGTTCGACCTCCTGGAGTCCACGCTGCGCTCCGGAGCCGAGGTGCTGCCCGACCTCCCCGACGAGGTCCGGGAGGCTTCCCCGCTGGCCCAGGTGATGAAGAGCGAGGCCAAGGACCTCTTCGTCTTCGACCCCTTCATCGTGCGCGGACTCCAGTACTACACCTCCACCGTCTTCGAGGTGTTCGACCTCTCCCCGGCGAACAACCGCTCGCTCTTCGGCGGCGGCCGCTACGGCGACCTGGCCGGCCTCTTCACCAACCAGCGCATCCCCGGCATCGGCTTCGGCATGGGCGACGTCACCCTGCACGACTTCCTCGACACCCACGGCCTGCTGCCCGAGGCCAAGAACGAGGTCGACGTCGCCGTGATCCCTGTCGACGACGAGCTCGTCCCGGCCTCCCGCGAGGTCGCCCGGCAGCTCCGGCAGGCCGGGATTCGCACCTCGACCACCCTGGAGCCGCGCAAGCTGGGCAAGGAGCTCTCCCGCGCCGACCGCAGCGGCGCCCGCTACGCGCTCATCGTCGGTCGCGACGAGTGGCAGCGGAAGGCCGTGGTCCTGCGGGACCTCAAGGGCGCCGCGCAGCACGAGATCGCCCTGGCCGAGGTGGCCGCCCACCTCACGGAGCGCCTGGCGACCACGGGAGCCTGATCCCCGGCGTCCGCGCGGCCCCCGGCGGGGGCCGCCCGGGCCCCGCCCGAAATGAACCTGGGCCGGCGGGAAAATCCGGCGGAATACCCGCGGGGACGGGGGAGTCCGAGTAGGGG
>NZ_JBHXSC010000113.1:0-12282 GCF_042716505.1 Streptomyces sp. NPDC058674 | reverse complement strand
CGGGCCCCCCCCGGCCCCCCCCGCCCCCCCCGGGCGCGCCCCCCGGCGCGCGCGCCCGCCCCCCCACGGCCCGGTACACCTCCTCGCCCCGGGCGCGGACCACCTCCATGCGGGCGGGCACCCCCAGGCGGACCGTCAGCGTCATCCACCAGTGGCGGACCTGGGGGTGCCCGGACCACAGCCGGGCGAGCACGGGTGCGTACCCCGGCGTCGGCCACGGGAGCCCGGCGACGGCCTCGCGCAGGGCCCGGCCACGCGCGTGCCCCGGGTTCGCACCGACGGTGAACCCACCTCCACCCAGGGCGGTTTCGGCTGCCCGGCAGAACACTTCGAGGCGGGCCAGGTCCAGTCTCGGCGCGCCGCCGACCAGACGTCCTCCGGGACGCGCCCCCCGGGGCCGCCCGCACGCGGCGAGCGGGACCGGCAGCTGCGGCAGGTCCGCCGGGAGCGGTTCGGGCAGCGCCCCGCAGCGCTCGTCGCACAGGGCCGTCACGCGTCGGAGCGCTTCGCGGAGGGTGTCCGCGGGAGCGAGCTCCGACCGCCGGCCGGCATCGATCCGGGCGGGCCCCAGCCAGGTGCGGTATTCGGCCCTCAGGGGACGGGAGTCGGCCAGGAGCACCGCGGGGAGCCCGGAGAGCAGCCGACCGTCGTCCCCTTCGGCCGCCGGGTCCGGCAGTCCGGCGGCCGCGCACAGCAGCCGGTGCGCGGCCGAGCCCGCGAGGAGGGAGGCGAACGCCTTAGAGCCGGCCGGTGAGCCGGAGCCGAGACGGGCCTCCAGGGCCTGTGCGTCGGAGCGGACCTGGGCCGCGCTGCCGACGGCGGTGGCGTACCCCGTCCCGGCCCGCACTCCGGCCGCGACGGCCCGGCCGTCTCCACCGGCGCGGAGGCACAGCAGGATGCGGCCGTCCGGGAGGTCCGGGTCGACGGTGTACGAGACGGACAGCCCGCCCCGCTCCAGCGCCCGGCCGGCGGCTCCGGCCAGGTCCCCGCCGGGGGCGCCGGACACGACCTCGGCCGTGGTGGCGGCGAGCGCGGCCCGCGCGGCGGCGGGCCGCCGCGCCGCCGCACCCAGCCACTGCGCCACGGGGTCCGGGCCGGGGCCGCCGGAGCAGGGGCCGGTGGCGCATCCGTGGTCCCCCAGCCGACCGGTACTGCCCCCGCCCCCTGCCCGCTCCGCCGGCTCTCGCCGAGCTGCCGGCTCTCGCCGAGCTGCCGGCTCCGGCCGCCCCGCCACCAGCAGGTCGTGGGCGTCCAGTTGCGCCACGACCGTCTCCACCGCCAGGCGCAGGGCGGAACCGGGCTCCAAGCCGTCGAGGAGGGCGTCGATCCCGCCGTCCCGCAGCGGCTCCTCCAGGGACCGCCACAGGGCGGGCAGCGCGGTGCTCCCTTCGAGGGTGACGCTCCCGCGCCGGCCCCGCAGGTGCAGGCCGGTCAGCAGCGGGGTCACCGCGACCCCCGGGCGGAGCCGCCGTACGAACCGGGGAGCGCCGGTGCCGTCCGGGGCCTGCGGGGTGGTGGTCCCGGCGGTCATGCCCTGCCCTCCACCGCGTCCACGACCGCACCGATCTCCGTGCGCCAGTCGCAACCGGTCAGGCCGGGCACCGCCCGGACCACCAGGTGCGCCGCCAGGTACCGCTCCAGCGGGCGGACGTCGCAGATCGCGAAGAGCCGGTAGAGGGCATTGGTACAGGCCCGGTGGACCAGGTAGTCGGGGCGGCTCCACATGGCCCCCTCGGGGTCGGAACGGCGCAGCAGGCGGTGGAACTCGCTGTAGCGCGTACGGAGGTCCTGGTCCCAGCGCTCGACCGCCGAGGTGTCCCCGGTAGCCGCGGCCCTGGCCCGGTAGGCGAGCGGAAGGCCGTGCAGGTCCGCGCCGCGGTCGTACCGGCTCCGCGCCAGCTGCCAGGCGTCCGCCGAGAAGTCCGCCCACGCCCGCTCCCAGCCCAGCGCCCCGCCGTCGGCGATCCGTCCGACGATCCCGGTCACCGCGCCGCCCGCCCGCTCCCAGTGGTCCTCGAAGCGGCTCCGCAGGCTCCCGTCCGGGTCGTCGTGGAGGAGGAAGTCCTCCAGGTGGGAGACGTACGAGAAGTGGCCGCCGGCCAGGCCGCCCGGATGGGCGCCCGCGTGCGCGGCGAGTGCGGCCACCGCGAGCTGCAACCGGGCCTGCGCGGTGTCCCCGTGGTCCCCGAGGAAGCGGGCGCCGGCAGCCAGCGCCGCGAGGCCGAGGCGCAGCAGGTCGTCGCGCAGGTCGGCGCCGTCGTCGCCGAGGAGTCCGCGCACCGGGGAGCGGTCGACGGCTTCGATCCGGACGGTGTTGTCGGCCACGATCGGCCCGTAGGGCGGGGCGACGAGTTCGGCGCGCCCGGTTTCGGCCGCCCGCTCCAGCAACTGGGCCTCGGAGAGGTCGGCGTGGGAGGGGTGCGCGCGGATCCAGTCGCGGATACGGGACGCCGCGACCCGGGCCGCGGCGTCCGTCCGCCCGGGCGACCCCTGGAGGCGCAGCCGCACGTGGGGGCCGTGGAGCCAGTGCCGTTCGACGTGGGCGGCCAGTCCGTCCGCCGCGTACGACGCGGCGAGGGGCAGCACCGCCTCGCGCAACAGGGGGGCCTTGACGGGCTGGTGGTAGTAGGCGACCACGTCGCGGGCGCCGCTGTCCTGGGGGTGCGTTCCCGGCACGGTCCCCTCCTCTGTCGTGGGCGGGGGGACGGTCCCGCCGCGGGGCGTCCCGGGGTCCGGCCCGTACGGGCGGGGTGCGCGGGGGCGGAGTGCGTACGGGCGGGGCGCGTACGGGCGGGGCGCGCGGGCGGCGCTCACCGCGGCCGTCCTGCCCGGTAGACCTCCAGCACCAGTTCCGCCGCGCGGGCCGGGACGGCCGAGCCGCCGGGAGCGGGCAGCGCCTCCTCCAGGACCGCTCCGTCGCCGTACCGGCTCAGCCACTTGGCCAGGCAGCGCAGGTGCAGCGCGTTGCCGAGGTCCACGAACTGCGGTTTGGGCCGGTTCAGCCGGGCCAGGAAGTCCTCCGCGCCGTGCCCGGCGGGTGAGGCGGCCGCGGGGTGCAGGAAGAGCTGTTCGGGGAGGTCCAGCAGCGCGCGCCACCGCGCGGCCGACTCGGCCGGGACCGTACCGGAGGCGAGTTCAGCGCGCCACTGCCCCACGACCCCGGGCGGCAGCAGCCACCGGCGGCGCCGCAGGACCACGTGCCGGTGGCGCAGCCGGGGGCTGCGGGTCACCCGGCCGCCCGGGGCGGGCAGGGTGTGCCGTGGGACGAGGGACCGGAAGTCGACGACGCCGTGCGGCTGGTCGTTCAGGTGGGCGGCGATGCGGCGGGGCAGCAGGACGGGGGCGAGGAAGCCCGGGTACACGACGTCGAGGAGTTCGCCGGTGCCGCGCAGCCGGAACCGCACCTGGTCGGACTCCGCGTCGTGGACGAGGTCCAGGTCGCCCTCGCCGATCGTGGCGCCGCCGCCGCCCGCGCCGATCTCGTCCGGGATCAGCAGGGGGTGGAGGTTGGCGTTGAAGCCTGCGACGGGCCGGATCTGGGCGGCGCGTGCGCCGGGCCCCAGGCCCCGGCGGATCTGTCGGGACACCTCGGCGGTGGCGGAGGGGTCGAGGGCGTCCAGGAAGCGGCTCGTGAACCGGCCCCAGCCGCCGTATACGTGGTTCACGCACAGCAGCGCTCGGAGCGGGTCGCGCTGGAGGAAGTACGCGTAGCTCAGCGGCCGTTCGAGGGACCAGCCGGGCAGGCGGCGGCCGAGGCCCGCGAGGAGCTCCGGCGGGACGACGACCTCGTCACCGTCGCCCGGGTGCGCTGCGGCGGCCCTCCGAACGGCGTCGGCGGCGCCGGCGCGGAGCCGGGCCAGCTCGTCGGCTCCGGTGGGGAATCCGGCACGGTCCGCCGGATCGAGGAGGGCGAGTCGCCCCGCGGTCTCCCAGGCCCGCGTGACCTCGGGTCCGAACTCCCACGGGTGTCGGCAGCGGCCGCCGTGGCCGTACCGCTCGACGAAGCGGTCTCGGACGACGCGGCGTACGAGATGGCCGAGGTCGAAGAGCTCGGCGAGCGCGGTGACCTCTGCCAGGGCCCGGTGGTCCGCGGCGTCGAGGAAGCCGCCGAGCTCCAGCGGGCGCGGTGCGACGACGTCCTCGGACAGCACGGTGAGGGGGGCGGAGACGGACGGTACGGGCCGCCCGGCGTCGGCCAGCTCCGCCGTCCAGGCGCGCGCCAGCCCGGCGAGGAGGGCGGGGCGCTCCCCTGCGGGCGTGGTGGCGAACGCCGAGGTCATCGAACTCAGTTCGCCGAGCCGGTCGGCGCGCGCGCCGTCCGCGGCGTGCGCGGGGTCCCGGGGGTCCGCCGCGGCGAGCGTCCGGAGCCACTGCGCGAGCCGGGCGAGCGGGTCGGGGTCCTGCGGCGCGACCGGGTCGCCGGGGACCAGCAGGCCGGCCTGGCCGAGGCGGTCGAGGAACTCGGCCGCGGCGGCCCGGCCGTCGCCCGTCCCGCTCAGGGCCGCGGCCAGCCGGTCGGTCAGCTCGGGCAGCCCGAGCGGGGACCGGGCGTGCTCGGTGACCAGGCCCAGTGGTCCGCCGGAGGCGAGCTCCACCTCGTCCTCGGCGGCCACGAGGTAGCGTCCCCCGGCGAAGGCGGCGCGGTCACGGGAGTAGGCCGCCCGTTCGCCGGTGATCCGGGCGGTGCTGGTGATGCGGTGGGGAAGCCCGGACCGACGGTGCGGCGCGTCCAGGAGTGCGAGCGTCAGCGCGGTGGTCAGGGTGCGGTTGGGCTCGACCACCGCGTGCAGGGGGCCCGCGAACGGGGACGGCGTCCCCCAGGAAGAACGGACGGGCCCGGCCGGCGCTCCGGTCAGGGCTCCCCAGCCGACGGCGGTGAACCAGGACAGCGGGCTGGTCTTGGTGCTGGCCCGCAGGGCGTAGCGCAGTACGGCGGGCTCCTCCTTGCGCGACCGGCGGTCGACCGCGCCGGTACCCGCCCGCTCCACGGCCCGCAGCAGGTCGGCGCTGGTGAGGGCGACCGCGTTGCGGAGGGCGGGCTCGCGGCACAGGGCGGACAGCGCCGTGCGCTCAGCGGCCAGGGCTCGTTCGCAGGCGGCTCCGAGAGCGGCGAGGAGCACGGCGCGGCGGGTGCGCAGGTCGATCCATGACGCGAGTTCGGGCACCCGCTCCGGCAGGTCCCCGAGGCGGTCCAGCAGGGCGGTGCGCGGCGCACGTCCGTTGTGCACGGCTCGGCGCAGGGGCAGGACCACCTCGCGGTGGAAGTCCGGCGGGTGGCCGCCCCGGCTCGCGTACAGGGCGTCGCACAGGGGCGGGGCGCACCGCAGCAGCCGGTGTTCCAGGTGGTGGAGGTCGGCGAGGAGGGCGCGGAACTCCGCCGCGGCGGGCTGTTCGGCCGGGTGCGCGAGCACCGTGGCGCGGAGCAGCGCGTACGGCGCGGCCCGCACCGTGTATCCGTCCGCACCGGTGGCCGCGGCGCGTTGCGGCTGCGGCTGCGGCTGCGGCTGCGGCTGCGGCATGGTGGTCCCCGTCCTGTCGGTGGTGTCGCGCGGGCTTCCCGCCGCGCCCGGGTGCGGCGGGAAGCGCTCGGCGTGCGGTGGGATGGGACTACAGCGCCGGCAGGTCCGGCAGCTGGGGGTGGGCGCACGAGGACGAGCCGCAGGAGCAGGAGCTGCCTCCGTTGGAGGCACCGCCCTCGGGCAGCGCGACCGTGTCCCGCATGGAGGTCACGGTGAGGTCGCCCAGGTCGAGTTCTTCCAGGTCGAAGAGCGCGGCGCGGGTCGCAGGGGCCATGGAGGTCTCCTCTGGTCGAGGGGGATCACGGGGGGATGTTCGGGACGCGGGCGGCCGTCAGGCCGCGAGCGACCCGGTGTCCGCCTGCGGGTGCGCGCAGGAGGACGAGCCCTGGCAGGAGCAGGAGCCCCACGACGCTCCGCCCTCGGGCAGTGCGGCCGTGTCCCGCATCGACGTCACCGTGAGGTCGCCGAGGTCGAGCTCCAAGTCCTGGAGGCTGAATTCGAGGGCGTTTTCCGTACCCGACATGGATTCTCCCGAAGGTAGAAGTGAAATCCGAAGGTGCATGGAACGAATTCCCGCCGCCCGTCGGCCGGAATGACCGCAGCCGTGCTTTCCAAAAGCTCCGCTTCCGGCGATCCGGTCGACCACCTGGCCGATCCACCTGCGCTCGAAGGCTGAAAAGCATGCTTTCGGCCTCTCGGATCCGAACTGCTCCGACCGGCGGTGCCGCTGCGCCCAAGAATCGACCCGGATGCTGAAGAACCACTAGAGCGGAGATCCAGCCGCCCGGAGATTCAGCTCCTGTCGTCGGCGTTTCGTCGCGGGAGTTCCGAACGAACGGGGAAATTCGGCCGGGCAGCCCGATCGGATTCCGCCCCGCTCCGCGACAGCCGTGACCGCCACCGAAAGCCCCGCCCGCAGGGTTCGGAGGACCGCTCCTACCGGAAAGCCGGGCAGGACACTCGCCCGCTTACGGGGATACGTCCGGTTGTGCCACTGGATTCCCGACGTCATGAGCAACGCTGAAACCAACGCCGCGGCCGGGGCGGCGGACACTGTATGACCTGCCCCCTCGTCCGTGACGCGGTGGACTTCGGGCTCATGCGCCGGGAGGCTCCGGGGTGGCGGCCGCGCGCGGCCGTCCCGGCTCCACTTGCCGCAGCTCCGCGAGGAGTTCGCTCTGGCCGGCGAGGAGCTCGGTCAGGATGCGGCGGGCGGCACGCAGCAGCTCGGCCACGTCTCCGCCCGCCAGGGCATAGCTGACGGTGGCCCCGTCGCGCACGGACACGACGATGCCCGAGCGGCGCAGCACCGCCAGCTGCTGGGAGAGGTTCGACGGCTCGACGTCTATCTCGGCGAGGAGTTCACGCACCGGGCGCGGGCCGTTCTGGAGGAGCTCCAGGACGCGGATGCGGACGGGGTGTCCGAGCATGCGGAAGAACTCCGCCTTCGCCTGATACAGGGGAACCTGCATTCCCACGCGCGCTCCTGCCATCGCTCGGAGCGGTGCTCGCCGCTCCAGGACGTCCGATCGGACAACTGTCGGAACCCATCCTCCCGTTCCACGGGCCCACGCGTGTCTGAGGTTGACCGGTTTCAGATGTGTCGAGTTGAAGGAATCTTCAACTCGTGGGCACGCGTGGGCCCGAGGAGGCCGGGCTAGAGCTCCAGGCCGGCCTCGATGCGCTTCAGCTGGTGGCGGGCCATGGCCAGGTTGGAGTTGGTCTTGTCCAGCACGACGTACAGGAAGAGACCGTTGGTGCCCCGGCCCTTGAGCAGGCGGAGCAGGTGGTACTGGCTGCCGAGCGTGATCAGCAGGTCCTCGATGTCGTCGTCGAGACCCAGCATCTCCAGGGTCCGCAGCTTGGCCCGGATCACATCGGTGTTGCCCGCGGCGGCGACCATGAGATCAAGGTCCTTGCCACCGCCGAGGGTTCCCAGGGCCATGCCGCTGGTGTAGTCCACCAGGGCCGCTCCCAACGCACCCTCGATCGAGGTCATCGTCTCCTTCAAGGACACTTCCACATTCGCCATCGGCGCCGCTCCCTCTCCTGCTTTTCTCTGCCTGGGTCCGGCCTCCACGACCACGACGCCGGACCGATTCCGTGATGCACGCTACTGAGCGCGTACGGCACCGTGCGGAGAACGGCGAACATGGCGGGATCCGCACCCTCGGGAAGACCGCCGTCCCGCCGCGGCGCAAGCCGACGGCGACAGCAGCTGCGGCAGCTGCGGCAGCGGACGGGAACTCGGTGACCGGCCGGAGCGACTACCTCCCGGAACAGGACTCCCCGCTTCCTGGAGTGACGATGGCAGAACAGCGACCGCCGACCGCCCCCGCACCTCCCGCACCGGGCCGGTGGGCGCCCCCGCCCGCGCTGTCCGGGTTCCTGGTGCTGCTGGTCGTGGTGTTCGCCGCCTCGTACGGCGTCGGGTCCGCGGCCGGCCCGGTGGCTCCCGGGATGCACTCCCCCGGTGTGGGCACCGGGCCGGGCGCGGACGGGTCCGGCGGCACAGGGGGCATGGGCGGGACGCACTCCGGCGGCGGACGATGACGGCCGGCCCGGGGAGCGCGAGCGCCACCGCGAGCACCGATCTGCTCGTCGGTGGCATGACCTGCGCGGCCTGCGTGAACCGGGTGGAGAAGCGCCTGGCCCGGCTCGACGGGGTCAGCGCCACGGTCAACCTCGCCACCGGCCGCGCCCGGGTGCGTCACCCGCCCGGGACGACGGCGGCCGAGCTCCTGGCGGCCGTCGAGCGCGCGGGCTACGCGGCCGAACTGCCCCCGCCACCGGAGCGGCAGGCCTCCCGGCCCCCGGACGTCCCGCCGGACCCGGCGCGGGAGCCGGTGTCGGAGGCCGCCCGGCGGGACCGCGAGCGGCTGCTGATCACCGTACTGCTCTGCGCGCCGGTCCTCCTGCTGTCCATGGTTCCCGCCCTGCAGTTCCGCAACTGGCAGTGGCTGTGCCTCGTACTCGCCGGCCCCGTGGTCGTCTGGAGTGCCTGGCCGTTCCACCTGCGCGCGGCGCGCGGGCTGCGGCACTCGGCGGCCACCATGGACACCCTGGTCTCCCTCGGGGTCCTCGCGTCCTTCGCCTGGTCCGTGTACGCCCTGTTCCTCGGTGGCGCGGGGCGGCCGGACATGCGGATGCCGTTCACCCTCCTCCCGTCGGCCGGAGGGGAGGTCGCCCACGTGTACCTGGAAGCCGCGGTGGGCGTCCCCCTCTTCGTCC
This sequence comes from Streptomyces sp. NPDC058674, assembly GCF_042716505.1. NCBI lineage: Bacteria > Bacillati > Actinomycetota > Actinomycetes > Kitasatosporales > Streptomycetaceae > Streptomyces > Streptomyces sp. NPDC058674. The sequence continues at coordinate 3,532 of NZ_JBHXSC010000113.1, read as the reverse complement.
TGACCGGCCGCTTCCTGGAGGCCAGGGCCCGGCGGGGGGCCGGAGCGGCCCTGCGCGCGCTGGCGGGGCTCGCCGTCAAGGACGTGACCGTACGGGAGGACGGGCAGGAGCGGCTGATCCCGATCGAGCGGCTGCGGGTGGGGCAGGAGTTCGTCGTCCGTCCCGGGGAACGGGTCGCCTCCGACGGGGTGGTGGTCTCCGGAAGGTCCGCCCTGGACCTCTCCCTGGTCACCGGCGAGAGCGATCCCGTCGAGGTGGGCCCCGGACAGCCGGTGGTGGGCGCCGCCGTCAACGCCGGAGGGCTGCTCCTCGTACGCGCCACGGCCGTCGGCGCCGACACCCGGCTCGCCCGCATCACCGCGATGGTCACCGAGGCCCAGGCGGGCAAGGCCCGGGCGCAGCGGCTGGCCGACCGGGTGGCCGGCGTCTTCGTGCCGGTGATCCTGGCCCTGGCGGTCACGGTGCTCGGCTTCTGGCTGGGCGCCGGGGCGGATCCGCAGGCCGCCGTCACCGCCGCCGTCGCGGTCCTGGTCGTCGCCTGCCCCTGCGCACTGGGCCTGGCGACGCCCACGGCGCTCTTGGCCGCAACCGGCCGCGGGGCGCAGCTCGGCATCCTGGTCAGCGGGGCTCCGGCGCTGGAGGCACTGCGCCACGTCGACACCGTGGTCCTGGACAAGACCGGCACGCTCACCACCGGGCACATGAGCGTCGTCCACGTCACCGAGGCCGCAGGCGGCCTCGGCAGGGCAACCGCCCTGAGGCTGGCCGGGGCGGTGGAGCAGGGTTCGGAGCACCCGCTTGGCCGCGCCCTCGCCTCGTACGCGCAGCGCGCACTGCCGGAGGGCCGCCTCCCCCGGGTCGCCGACTTCCTGGCCGCCCCCGGCGCCGGCGTCACCGGACAGGTGGAGGGCCACCGCGTCGAGGTATGCGCCCCCGGCGACGACCTGGCCCGCTCGCTGGCTCCGGCGCTGGCCGAGGCGGAAGCCGCCGCGCTGACCCCGGTACTGGTCCGGGTGGACGGCCGCGACGAGGCGCTCGTCGCCCTCGGAGACGCCCTGCGCCCGGGGAGCCACCGGGCGGTACAGCGGCTGCGGCGGCTCGGCGTGGAGCCGGTCCTGGCCACCGGGGACCACGCGGCCACCGCCCGTGCGGTCGCCGCCCGGCTCGGTGTCACCGAGGTGCACTCCCGCTGCACGCCGGAGGACAAGGCCGCCCTCGTGACGCGTTTGAGGGCCGAGGGGCGCCGGGTGGCCGTGATCGGGGACGGGGTGAACGACGCCGTCGCCCTGGCCGGCGCCGACCTCGGCATTGCCATGGGCAGTGGAACGGACGTGGCCATGGAAGCCGCGGACGTGACGCTGGTGCGCGGCGACATCGAGGCGGTCGCCGACGCGGTCCGGCTCGCCCGGCGCACACTGGGCACCATCCGCACCAACCTCGTCTGGGCGTTCGGCTACAACGTGGTCACCGTGCCTCTGGCCGCGGTGGGCTGGCTCAACCCGATGGTCGCCGCGGCCGCGATGTCCGCCAGCTCGCTCCTGGTGGTCGGCAACAGCCTGCGCCTGCGGGTCTGGCGGCCCTCTCCGGAGCGCCCCGCTCCGGAACGCCCCGCGCAGTCCGAACACGGCGCCGACCGAGGGGAGTTCTCACGATGACCCGTACCCAGGACCCGGGCGCGGCGGACGGCTGGCGGCCGAGCCGCCGCCGGCTGCGCGACGGACTGCTCTCCGTCCTCGCCCCGGTGATCGCGTCCATGACGGCTCTGGTCGGGCTGACCGCATGGACGACGGCGGGAGCGGCGGGCAGCCCGCCGCGGATCGAGGTCGGTGTGGGACGGGTGCTGCTGCCCTCCGCCGACGAGGGGAGCACCCCTGTGTACTTCCGCATCGTGAACGCCGGCGGTGCCGACGACCAGCTGCTCTCCGTGACGTCCCCCGCCGTTCGGGCAGCCGTGCTGAGGCGGCACGGGAGCGACCGTGGAGCGGGAGCCGCTTCCGCCGGTACGCCGATCGCCTCGGCCGACGTGCCGGCCGGCCGCGGCCTGGCCATGACGCCGAACACGGTGGACGTGGCGGTGACGGCGACGGGCCGCTGGCAGGTGGGTGACGCGCTCCCCTTCGTCCTGCACTTCCGCACCAGCGGCCCGGTCCGGGCCGTGGCCTTCGTGGTGCCGCCCGGCGGCTGACCGGTTCGCCGGTCCGCCGGTCAGGCGAGGTCGACGACCAGGTCGGCCCGTTCCCGGCCGGGCGCGACGAGACGGGCGTTGGCCTCGTCCGAGCCGGCCACCCAGGCGCGTGCCTGCGCGGGGTCCTTGCCGTGGCGGACGTGCCGGTCGACAAGGCGGCCGACGCGCAGGGCGTCGTCGGGGGCGAGGTACCACGCCTCGTCGAGCAGGGGCCGTACGCGCGCCCACTCCCCCGCGTCGTGCAGCAGGTAGTTGCCCTCCGTGATCACCAGGGGCACGGCGGGGCCGACGGGGATGCTGCCGGCGATCGGCTCCTCGATCGTGCGGTCGAAGGCCGGGGCGTAGACCGTGCCGGCCCCGGGCTCGCGCAGCCGTCGCAGGAGGGCGGTGTATCCGGCCGCGTCGAAGGTGTCCGCGGCTCCCTTGCGGTCGGCCCGGCCCAGCCGGAGCAGCTCGGCCTGTGCCAGGTGGAAGCCGTCCATCGGCACCACCACCGCCACGTCCGGCCCCAGGGCCTCCGCAAGCCGTGCGGCAAGGGTCGACTTCCCGGCCCCCGGAGGTCCCGCGATGCCGAGGATCCGCCGCCCGCCCAGGCCTGCCAGCGCCCCGGCCCGCCGGGTCAGTTCCGTCGTCTCCACACCCCGTATCCTGCCCCACCGCCCCGCATGAGAAGGCGGGCGGCAAGGTGGCCAGGGCCCGGGAGGCGGGCGTCGAGGTCGTCGGCGAGGAGGCGTTCGCCGAGCGGATCGGGGCGATCCTCGCCGCCCGACCGGCCCGGCCGGTCCTCGGCTCGGCCTCGCCCGGAGCCCTCCCGCTTCGGGCTCAGCCCCGGACGCGCCGGGGGTCCGCGGGAGGGGTGACCGCCAGCACCGGCGGGGCCGGCGAGGACCAGCGGTGGCCGCAGGGGGCGAAGACCAGCACCACCGGCAGGCCCGGCCGCTGGCGCCACGAGATGCGTTCGGGTGTGCTGTCGCACACCGGACAGCAGGGCAGCGGGCCCGGCTGCGGCGGGCACTCGGGCGCGGCCGCGAGCGGCATGGAGTACGTATCGCGCATGGCGGCTCCCTGGTCGTGCGGTTGGACTGATCGCACTGTGCCATGGACGCGCCCCTGTCCGCACGGGCGAATCATCCAGTGTTCTGGCTGGTCAGAGGTGTGGACACCAGGAGTATTCCGGTCCTCTTGCGGGCACTTGGTGATCAACCGCTCCCCCCTCCGGCCGCCACCAGCACCGATCCCCACCGAAAACGCCGGCGGGGGGGGGGGGCGGGGGGGGCCCCCCCCCCCCGCGGGGGGGGGGGGGGGGCGGGCGGGGGGGGGGGGCGGGCGCGGCGCGGCGACCCGGGG
>NZ_JBHXSC010000112.1:0-12703 GCF_042716505.1 Streptomyces sp. NPDC058674 | reverse complement strand
CGCCCGGTTACATTCCGAACCCGGAAGCTAAGCCTTTCAGCGCCGATGGTACTGCAGGGGGGACCCTGTGGGAGAGTAGGACGCCGCCGAACAATCTTTCAAAGGACCCTTGGTCCAGCGTTCAACGCTGGACCAAGGGTCTTTTTTTGTTTACACATCTTTACGCCGAAGCGCGGCCATGGGTTGGTTGCGCGAGAATGACTAGCGGTACCCCGAAGACAGGAGTCACACCCATGTCCAACTCTCCCGACGATCGTCCGGAGCGCGAGCCTCGGCGCAACGACGGCGGTGACAGGGGCGGCTACCGCGGGGGCCGTGACGACCGTGGTGGCGACCGTCCTCCGTTCCGTCGTGACGACCGTGGTGACCGTGGTGGTCGCCCGGCCGGCGCTGGTGGCGGTTTCCGTCGCGATGACCGCGGTGGCGACCGTCCCTCCGGTGGTGGCGGCGGTTTCCGTCGTGACGACCGCGGTGGCGACCGTCCCTCCGGTGGTGGCGGCGGTTTCCGTCGTGACGACCGCGGTGGCGACCGTCCGTCCTTCCCGCGTCGTGACGACGACCGTGGCGGTCGTCCCTCCAGCGGTGGCGCCGGCGGCGGTTTCCGTCGTGACGACCGCGGTGGGGACCGTCCGTCCTTCCCGCGTCGCGACGACCGGGGCGGGGACCGTCCCAGCTACCCGCGTCGTGATGACCGTGGTGACCGTCCCTCGGGTGGTGGCGGCGGTTTCCGTCGTGACGACCGTGGTGGCGACCGTCCGTCCTTCCCGCGCCGTGACGACCGCGGTGGGGACCGTCCGTCGTACCCGCGTCGTGACGACGACCGTGGCGGTCGTCCCTCCAGCGGTGGCGCCGGCGGCGGTTTCCGTCGTGACGACCGCGGTGGGGACCGTCCGTCGTACCCGCGTCGTGATGACCGCGGCGACCGTCCTTCCGGTGGTGGCGGCGGTTTCCGTCGTGACGACCGCGGTGGCGACCGTCCGTCGTACCCGCGCCGTGACGACGACCGCGGCGGTCGTCCCTCCGGCGGCGGCGACCGTCCGTCCTACCCCCGTCGTGATGACGACCGCGGTGGGTTCCGCGGTGGCCGTGACGACCGTGGTGGGGACCGTCCGTCCTTCCCGCGTCGCGATGACCGTGGCGACCGTCCCTCTGGTGGTGGCGGCGGTTTCCGCCGTGACGACCGTGGCGGGGACCGTCCGTCCTTCCCGCGCCGTGATGACCGCGGCGACCGTCCCTCTGGTGGTGGCGGCGGTTTCCGTCGTGACGACCGCGGTGGCGACCGTCCGTCGTACCCGCGCCGTGATGACGACCGCGGTGGGTTCCGCGGTGGCCGTGACGACCGTGGTGGGGACCGTCCCTCCTTCCCGCGCCGTGACGACCGGGGCGGGGACCGTCCCAGCTACCCGCGCCGCGACGACCGTGGCGAGCGTCCTTCGGGCGGTGGCGCCGGCGGCGGTTTCCGTCGTGACGACCGCGGTGGGGACCGTCCGTCCTTCCCGCGTCGCGATGACCGTGGCGACCGTCCCTCTGGTGGTGGCGGCGGTTTCCGTCGTGACGACCGCGGTGGCGACCGTCCGTCCTACCCGCGCCGTGACGACCGGGGCGGGGACCGTCCCAGCTACCCGCGCCGCGACGACGACCGCGGGGGCTTCCGCGGCGGTCGCGACGACCGTGGCGGCGACCGCCCGTCGTACCCGCGTCGCGACGACCGCGGGGACCGCGGAGGTTTCCGCGACGACCGCCGCGACGACCGCGGCGGCTACCGTGGTCGCGATGACCGCGGCGGCGACCGCGACTTCCGCTCGGACCGCGACCCGGTCAAGCGGCTCCCGATCGACGAGGACGTCACCGGCTTCGAGATCGACGCCGACGTGCGCCAGGAGCTCCTGAGCCTGCCCAAGGGCCTGGCCGAGGAGGTCTCCAAGAACCTGGTCATGGTCGCGCGGCTGATCGACGACGAGCCGGAGCAGGCGTACGCGTATGCGCGCATCGCCCTGCGTCTGGCCTCCCGCGTCGCCGCCGTCCGCGAGGCCGCCGGCTTCGCCGCGTACGCCACGCAGAAGTACAGCGAGGCGCTCGCGGAGTTCCGCGCCGCCAAGCGCATGACCGGCTCCGTCGAGCTGTGGCCCGTCATGGCCGACTGCGAGCGCGGCCTCGGCCGTCCGGAGCGGGCGCTGGCCATGGCCGGCGAGCCCGAGGTGCAGAAGCTGGACAAGGCCGGCCAGGTCGAGATGCGTCTGGTCGCCGCGGGTGCCCGCCGCGACCAGGGGCAGCTCGAAGCCGCGATCGTCACTCTGCAGAGCCCGGAGCTGGCCTCCAGCTCCGTCCAGCCCTGGACCGCGCGCCTGCGGTACGCCTACGCCGACGCCCTGCTGGCGGCCGGTCGTGAAGACGAGGCGCGCGAGTGGTTCGGCAAGACCCTCGAGGCGGACAAGGACGGGGCGACGGACGCCTCCGACCGTCTCGCCGAGATCGACGGCGTCGAGTTCGTCGACGCCTCGGCCCACGACGTCGACGACGAGATCGACGACGACATCGACGACGTGGACGACGACGGGGACGACGACCAGGACCCCGCCGAGGTCGCCGCCGCCGAGCGGGCCGGGGACGGCGCCGAGTACTACGACGAGGACGACGAGGAGTACGAGCCGCGCGAGCCGTCCGCGGCCGACTCCGGTGACCGCGGCGACGACGCGTTCGACGTCACCGACGAGATCGTCGTGGTCGAGGACGAGGACGAGCGGGACTCGGGCCGCGACAAGGCCTGAGGCGTGATCTGAGAAGGGCGGTACCCCGGTCGGGGGTACCGCCCTTCGGCATGTCCGGGGGCTGCGGACGCGTCAGGCCAGGCCGCGCAGGACCAGGCCCGAGGCCGGCTTGGGGCCGAACGACGTGGACTTGCGGGGCATGGTCACGCCCTGGCGCGCCAGGTCCCGGACGACGTCCTCCCGTACCGGGTGCATGAGGACCGCGGTGCCGTTGTGGCGTTCGGCCATGGCCACCGTGGACGGGGTGTCGTGGATGTACGTGATGTGGTCCGGGGTGTCCGGAACGTTCCACAGGGCGTCCAGGAGGGTCGCGTGCAGGACGGTGGCGTCCAGTCGGCGCCACGCCTCCGGCCGGTCGCGCCGGACCGTGCGCTCCAGGAGGGCCTGGTCGGGGTCGGTCACCAGGTGGAAGCGGCCGTCGCCGGTCAGGAGGAAGGCGTTGCCGCGCTCGGCGGCGTCCGTCAGGGCTTCCAGGGCCAGGGCGAGGGGCCCGTCGACCGTACGGACCCGGAAGTGGCCGTCGAGCGCCGCGAGGGCGTCCGCGACCGGCAGGCGGCGCAGCATCCGGTGGATGGCGCGGACCTGGAGGGGGTAGCGGGCGGTGTCCACGAGGAGGACCAGGCCGAAGTCCCACGGCGTGGAGGAGCCGTGCTCCTCCTGGAGGCGCAGGTAGGTCGCCCAGCGGTGGTGGCCGTCGGCGATCAGGGCCTGCCGGCGGCTCAGGTCGCCGGTCACGGCGGCCAGCTCGTCCGGGTCGGTGACCGCCCACAGGCGGTGCTGGAAGCCGTCCTCGGTGGTGGTCGACAGGAGGGGCGCGCGGGCCGCCGTCCGTTCGACGACCGCCGCGGCGCCCGCGGCGGGCTCGTCGCCCCGGTAGGTGAGCAGGAGCGGTTCGAGGTTCGCGGAGGTGGCCCGCATCAGGCCGGCCCGGTCGGTGACCACGTCCGGCATGACGTCCTCGTGCGGGAGGACGATGCCCGCGTCGGCGGCGGACAGGGCCAGGGCTCCGATGATTCCGCGCTGGAGCAGGCCCGCCCTGCGCTGTTCGTACACGTAGAGCGCCGGCTCCGGGTCGGCGCTGAGGACGCCCTCGGCGAGCCAGTCGTGCAGGGTGCGCGCGGCCTGTTCGTTGCGGGCGGCCGGGGTGTCGGCCTGCGGCAGGATCAGGCGCACGATGTTGTGCGGATCGGCGGATTCGAGGTGATCGACTCCGTCCGGGCGCACGACCACGTCGTACGGCGGCGAGGTGACGGCGGCCAGGCTGCCGACCCGCTCCGGAACGTAGCGCAGGCCGTGGAACGGGATCAGACGCAGCCCGTGGTCAGCGGTGCCATGTGTGGTCATTGGTGCATGGTAAACGCGTCTCGATATGCGGAATGATCGGGGGTAACTGAATGTCACATGATCGAATATTTGAGGAGCGGACAGGATGACCCGGCTGAGCAGGACCAGTCCCGCGGCGAGCGAGCGGAGTCTGCACCAGGCGTACGACACGGCCCTGCTCGATCTCGACGGTGTGGTGTACGCGGGCGGCGAGGCCATCGCCCACGCCGTGGAGTCGCTCGCCGCGGCCCGGGCCGACGGGATGCACCTGGCGTACGTGACGAACAACGCGCTGCGGACCCCGGACGCCGTCGCGGAGCACCTCGGCGAGCTGGGCATCCCGACCGAGGCGGACGAGGTGATCACCTCGGCGCAGGCGGTGGCCCGGCTGATCTCGGATCAGGTGGAGGCCGGCGCGAAGGTGCTGGTGATCGGCGGTGAGGGGCTGCGGGTCGCCCTGCGCGAACGCGGGCTGGTGCCCGTGGACTCGGCCGACGAGGAGGGCCTGGCGGCGGTGGTCCAGGGGTACGGGGGACCGGGGCTGGAGTGGGCGCGGTTCGCGGAGGCCTCATACGCGATCAACCGCGGGGTGCCGTGGTTCGCGTCGAACACCGACCTGACGATTCCCGGAGCGCGCGGGATCGGCCCGGGCAACGGGGCCGCGGTGGAGGTCGTACGGATCGCCACGGGCGCGGAGCCGCAGGTGGCCGGGAAGCCGCTGCCCCCGATGCACCGCGAGACCGTGCTGCGGACCGGGGCGGAGCGGCCGCTGGTGGTCGGGGACCGGCTGGACACCGACATCGAGGGCGCGTTCAACGGTGAGGTGGACTCGCTGCTGGTGCTGACCGGGGTGACCGACGCGGCGCAGCTGGTGCGGGCCGAGCCCCGGCACCGGCCGACGTACGTGGACCGGGACCTGCGCGGCCTGCTGACGGGGCAGCCCGAGGTGACGCGGGACGGCGCGGCCTGGCACTGCGGTGCCTGGGTCTGCGCGGCCGACGGCGGTGAACTGGACCTGCGGCCGGCCCCGTCGGCGGAAGGGTCCGACGCCCCGGAGGGGGACCCGATCGACGGACTGCGGGCCCTGTGCGCGGCGGCCTGGACCGCGGCCGGGGACGGCGTCTGCGAGCTGGATGCGCGCAACGCGCTGGCCAGGCTGGGTCTCTGAGCCGCCCGCATGAGACGTACGGATGAACCGTACGGGGTAGAGGGTAGGCTAACCTAACTTGGGTGTTGGTCGAGAGCCCCCCAGAATCCGAACGGGCCACGGCGAGCGGGCATCCCGCCGCCGTGGCCCGCCCGCGCCACGCCGTGCGCGCCGCCGGTCTGCTCGCCGCCCTCGCGGTGCTGGCGCTGACCGCGCTGGTGAGCATCGCCGTCGGCGCCAAGCAGATGCCCCTCGACGAGGTGTGGCACGGCCTCTTCCACTACGCGGGGACGCCGTCCGACGTGGTGGTGCGCGACCTGCGCGTCCCGCGCACCCTCCTCGGCGTGCTCGTCGGGCTCGGACTCGGGCTCTCCGGGGCGGTGATGCAGGCGCTGACCCGCAACCCGCTGGCCGAGCCCGGCATCCTGGGCGTCAACGCGGGCGCCGCGGCCGCCGTGGTCTCCGCGATCAGCTTCTTCGGCGCGAGCTCCCTCGGCGAGTTCGTGTGGTGGGCCTTCCTCGGCGCCGCCGTCGTGTCGGTCGTCGTGTACGTGCTCGGCGGCAGCCGCAGTGCGACGCCGGTGCGCCTTGCGCTGGCGGGCACCGCGGCCAGCGCGGCCCTCGTCGGCTACATCAACGCCGTGCAGCTGATGGACAGCAACGCCCTGGACAAGCTGCGCTTCTGGACGGTCGGCTCGCTGGCCTCGGCCACCATGGACACCGTCCACCAGGTCGCCCCCTTCCTGCTGGCGGGAGCCGCGCTCGCGCTGACGCTGGGCCGGCCGCTCAACGCGATGGCCCTGGGCGACGACACGGCCCGCGCGCTCGGCGCCCGTCTGACGCGGACCCGGATCGCGGCGATGGCCGCCGTCACCCTGCTGTGCGGGGCGGCGACGGCCGCCTGCGGCCCCATCGTCTTCATCGGGCTGATGATCCCGCACCTCGTACGCAGCTTCACCGGGCCGGACATGCGCTGGGTGCTCGCGTACTCGGCCGTCCTGTCGCCCGTGCTGCTGCTCGGCGCCGACGTCGTCGGCCGCGTCGTCACCCGGCCCGCGGAGCTCCAGGTCGGAATCGTGACCGCGCTCATCGGCGGCCCCGTCTTCATCCACCTGGTCCGGCGCAAGAGGATGGCCCAGCTGTGACGACCGCGAACTCCGAGGCGGACCGGGCCGTACGGTCCGCGGGACCGGGCCGGTCCTCCGGCGGGCCCAGCCCGCTGCGCCTGCCGGGCGGGCTGTCGCTGCGGGTCGAGCGGCGGGCCGTGGCCGTCGGTGCGTCGCTCACCGTCCTGGCCTTCGCCCTGGCGGTGCTGCTCATCGGCACCGGCGACTTCCCGATCGCGCCGTGGGACGTCCTGCGGACCGTGCTGGGCGACGGCACCGCGGCCGACGACTTCATCGTCAACGACCTGCGGATGCCCCGGGTGCTGGTCGCGCTGCTCGTCGGCGCCGCGCTCGGGATGTCCGGGGCCGTCTTCCAGTCCGTCTCCCGCAACCCGCTCGGCTCGCCCGACCTGCTCGGCTTCGGCTACGGCTCGGCCGTCGGCGCGCTCGCCGTCATCATCCTGTTCAAGGGCAGCGCCGGGGAGGTGGCCGCCGGGGCACTGGCGGGCGGTGTGCTGGCCGGAGTCGCCGTCTACCTGCTGGCGTACAAGAAGGGCGTCCACGGCTACCGGCTGGTGCTGGTCGGCATCGGGGCCTCCGCCGTGCTCCTGGCGGTCATCCAGTACCTGATCACCAAGGCCCAGCTGGTCGAGGCGGGACGGGCGATGGTCTGGCTGACCGGTTCGCTGGCCGGCCGGGACTGGGCGCAGGTGTGGCCGCTGCTCGGCCTCTGCGCGGTGCTGTTCCCCCTGGTCCTCGTCCAGGGCCGGGCCCTGCGGCTGATGGAGATGGGCGACGACGCCGCGTACGCCCTGGGCGTACGGGTGGAGCGGACGCGGCTGCTGCTGATGCTGTCGGCGATCCTGCTCACCACGGCGGCGAGCGCGGCGGCCGGGCCGATCAGCTTCGTGGCGCTGGCCGCCCCGCAGCTGGTCCGGCGGCTCACCCGCTCGCCCGGGGGGAACCTGCTGACGGCCGCGCTGATGGGCGCGGTGCTGCTGCTGGGCTCCGACCTGGCCTCGCAGCGGGTCTTCGGCTCCGACCAGCTGCCGGTGGGCGTGGTGACCGGGCTGGTCGGCGGCGTCTACCTGCTCTGGCTGCTCGTCACGGAGCGCAGGGCGGGACGCATATGACTTCGACGTACCGGAACCAGAGGAGTGGGCGAGTGCAGCGGCTGACCGCGGAGAACGTGACCCTCGGCTACGACCAGCGGGTCATCGCCGAGAACCTGTCGGTGGAGATCCCCGACCACTCCTTCACGGTGATCGTCGGCCCCAACGCCTGCGGCAAGTCGACGCTCCTGCGCGCCCTGTCGCGGATGCTGAGGCCGTCCGCCGGCCGGGTGCTGCTGGACGGTCAGGCCATCGGGTCGCTGCCGGCGAAGAAGGTCGCCAAGACCCTCGGCCTGCTGCCGCAGTCCTCGATCGCGCCGGACGGGATCACCGTGGCCGACCTGGTCTCGCGCGGCCGGTACCCGCACCAGGGGCTGCTGCGGCAGTGGTCGCCCGAGGACGAGCGCATCGTGAACGAGTCGATGGCCTCGACCGGGGTCGCCGAACTCGCCGACCGGGCGGTGGACGAGTTGTCGGGCGGGCAGCGCCAGCGCGTGTGGATCGCGATGGCGCTGGCCCAGCAGACCCCGCTGCTGCTGCTCGACGAGCCGACGACCTACCTGGACATCCAGCACCAGCTCGACGTGCTGGACCTGTGCGCCGAACTGCACGAGAACCAGGGGCGCACGCTGGTCGCCGTCCTGCACGACCTCAACCACGCCGCCCGGTACGCCACGCACCTGATCGCCCTGCGCGCCGGGAAGGTCGTCGCGCAGGGCCCGCCGGGCGAGGTGGTCACCGCGGAGCTGGTGGAGGAGGTCTTCGGACTGCGCTGCCAGGTCATCGACGACCCGCAGACGGGGACGCCGCTGGTGGTGCCGGCGGGGCGCGGGGCCCGGACGAAGGCCGCGTCGGCCGTCTGACGGTCGACGTCGGCGTCGGCGTCGGCGTCGGTCAGAGCATGCTCTTGAGGCGGAGCAGGTCGCGGATGCCGGCCTCCAGTTTGATCCGGCCGGAGGCCCAGGCCTTGGCGAACCCCAGCTCGCCGGCGACCAGCGCGACCAGGTCGTCGCCGGTCATCGCCAGCCGGATCTCGGCCTTGGCGGCCGGCGGGCCCGGGGAGACCGCGTCCACCCTGATCCGGCCGCCGTCGAGGCGGCCGGTGAAGGTGCGGTCCAGGTCCGTGACGTGGCAGCTCAGGGAGCGGTCGAGCGCGGCCGCGCCGCGCACGCCGCCCCCGGCTCGGGCCAGGTTGCCGGAGAGTTGGTCGAGTGCGGCTCGGCACTCCTCGATCGTAGCCATCGTGATCACGACGGTACCGCAGAGCCGTACGTGGTCGCGGAGCGCTTCGGGGTAGCGTCGTGGCATGACCGACGAACCGGCCGAGGCCGCCGACCCCGCCGCCGGCACCGCGGAGCCCTCCGGGCCCCCCGGCCCCGCGGCCCTGGGCGTCGTACGCACCCCCACCGGCCACGCCGGGGTGGACGCGGAGCTGGCGCGGCTGGCGGAGGCGGACCACCTCGGCGCCGACGGACACGTCGCGGTGTACGAGGATGTGCACAGGGGGCTGCGCGAGGCGCTGACGGCGCTGGACGCACCGCCCGTCCCCGGACCGAACGAAAACAGGAGCTGAACCGAACGTGGCAGGAGTGGCACGCCGCCGCCTGGACGCCGAACTGGTACGCCGCAGCATGGCCCGCTCGCGCGAGCACGCCGCGCAGTTGATCGCCGCCGGCCGGGTGACCGTGGGCGGCGCCACCGCCACCAAGGCCGCCACCCAGGTCGAGACCAGCGCGGCCCTCGTGGTCCGCAAGGACGACAGCGACCCCGACTACGTCTCCCGCGGCGGCCACAAGCTCGCGGGGGCGCTGGCGGTCTTCGGGCCCCGGGGGCTGCGGGTGGAGGGCCGGCGGGCACTGGACGCGGGCGCCTCCACCGGCGGGTTCACCGACGTGCTGCTGCGGGCGGGCGTGGCCCGCGTCGTGGCCGTCGACGTCGGCTACGGGCAGCTCGCCTGGTCGCTGCAGAGCGACGACCGGGTCACCGTGAAGGACCGCACGAACGTGCGCGAGCTGACGGTCGAGCAGATCGACGGCGTCCCGGCGGACCTCGTCGTCGGCGACCTGTCCTTCATCTCGATCGGCCTGGTCCTCCCGGCCCTGGTGCGGTGCACCGCACCGGACGCCGACCTGGTGCTGATGGTCAAGCCGCAGTTCGAGGTCGGCAAGGACCGCCTCGGCAGCGGAGGTGTGGTGCGCAGCCCGGAGCTGCGCGCCGAGGCCGTACGGGACGTCGCGGCGCAGGCCGGGAAGCTGGGGCTGGGCGTGCTCGGGGTGACCGCGAGTCCGCTGCCCGGGCCCTCGGGCAACGTCGAGTACTTTCTGTGGCTGCGGGCGGGGGCACCGGCCCTCGACCCGGCGGATGTCGACCGGGCAGTGGCGGAGGGGCCGCAGTGACAGATTCTTCAGCTTCAGGGGTGGGGCGGACCGTCTTCCTGCTCGCGCACACGGGGCGGCCGGCGGCCATCCGCAGCGCCGAGCTGGTCGTACAGGGTCTGCTGCGGAGCGGACTGGGGGTGCGGGTCCTGACCGACGAGGCGGTCGACCTGCCGCTGCCGGCCGAGGTGGAGCTGGTGGCCGAGTGCACCCCCGAGATGCTGGCGGGCTGCGAGCTGCTGATCGTGCTCGGCGGCGACGGGACGCTGCTGCGCGGTGCGGAGTTCGCACGCGGTTCCGGCGTGCCGATGCTGGGCGTCAACCTCGGCCGGGTGGGGTTCCTCGCCGAGGCCGAGCGGGACGACCTGGACAAGGTCGTGGACCGGGTGGTGTCGCGCGAGTACGAGGTCGAGGAGCGGATGACCCTCGATGTGACCGTGCGCACCAACGGCGACGTGGTCCACCAGGACTGGGCGCTGAACGAGGCCGCGGTCCAGAAGGTGTCCCCGGAGCGGATGCTGGAGGTGGTCCTGGAGATCGACGGGCGGCCGGTGTCCGGCTTCGGCTGTGACGGGATCGTCTGCGCCACGCCGACCGGTTCGACGGCGTACGCCTTCTCCGCGGGCGGGCCGGTGGTCTGGCCGGAGGTGGAGGCGCTGCTGATGGTGCCCATCAGTGCGCACGCGCTGTTCGCGAAGCCGCTGGTGACCTCGCCGGACTCGGTGCTGGCGGTCGAGGTGCAGCACGGGACCCCGCACGGGGTGCTGTGGTGCGACGGCCGGCGGATGCTGGAGTTGCCGGCCGGGGCGCGCGTGGAGGTCCGCCGGGGCACGGTCCCCGTCCGGCTGGCGCGGCTGCACCACGCCTCGTTCACGGACCGGCTCGTCGCGAAGTTCGCGCTGCCGGTGTCGGGTTGGCGCGGGGCACCCCACTGAGGCTTCCCGCCGCCCCGCTAATAGCACGTCCGTTCGGAGAACTCGGGGCGGGTGACGTCACATGGCACCAGTGAAACCTCGGTATCGTCGTCCCGTGCTTGAGGAGATGCGGATACGGTCGCTCGGGGTCATCGACGACGCGGTGGTCGAGCTGTCGCCCGGATTCACCGCGGTGACCGGCGAGACCGGCGCGGGCAAGACGATGGTCGTCACCAGCCTCGGGCTGCTGCTCGGCGGTCGCGCCGACCCGGCCCTGGTGCGGATCGGGGCCAAGGCGGCGGTGGTCGAGGGCCGCATCGTCATGAGCCCGGACGCCCCTGCGGCCCTGCGGGCCGAGGAGGCCGGCGCCGAGTTGGACGACGGCGCCCTGCTGATCAGCCGGACGGTGTCGGCGGAGGGCCGCTCGCGCGCCCACGTCGGCGGTCGCTCCGTGCCCGTCGGACTGCTCGCCGAGCTCGCGGACGACCTGGTCGCCGTGCACGGTCAGACCGACCAGCAGGGGCTGCTGCGGCCCGCCCGCCAGCGGCAGGCGCTCGACCGGTACGCCGGGGACGCCGTCGCCGTGCCCCTGGAGAAGTACGCGGCTGCCTACCGGCGGCTGCGCGCCGTCGCCGCCGAGCTGGACACCCTCACCACCCGGGCCCGCGAGCGCGCCCAGGAGGCGGACCTGCTCCGCTTCGGGCTGGAGGAGATCGCGGCCGTGGAGCCGCTGCCGGGCGAGGACGCGGAGCTGTCGGCCGAGGCGGAGCGGCTGGGGCACGCCGAGTCGCTGGCCTCCGCGGCCCAGGTGGCGCACGCGGCCCTCGCGGGGAACCCCGAGGACCCGGAGGCCGTCGACGCCAACACGCTCGTCGCGGGCGCCCACCGGGCCCTGGAGTCCGTACGCTCGCACGACCCGGCGCTCGGCGCGCTCGCCGAGCGGATCGCGGAGCTGGGCATCCTGCTGGCCGACGTGGCCGGGGAGCTCGCCGGCTACGCCGACGACCTGGACGCCGACCCGCTGCGGCTGGCCGCGGTGGAGGAGCGGCGGGCGGCCCTGACCCAGCTCACGCGCAAGTACGGCGATCCGGTGGAATCCGTACTGGAGTGGGCCGAGCAGGGGTCGGCGCGGCTGCTGGAGCTGGACGGCGACGACGAGCGGATCGCGGAACTGACCGCCGAGCGGGACGGACTGCGCTCCGAACTGTCCCTGCTCGCACAGGCGTTGACGGATGCCAGGGTCGAGGCCGCCACGCTCTTCGCCTCCGCCGTGACGGAGGAGCTGGCCTCGCTGGCGATGCCGCACGCCCGGGTGACGATCGACATCCGGCAGACCGAGGACCCCGAGGGCGTGGAGGTCGACGGCCGGACCGTCGCCTACGGCCCGTCCGGCGCGGACGAGGTCGAGCTGCTGCTGGCCCCGCACCCCGGGGCCCAGCCGCGGCCGATCGCCAAGGGCGCCTCGGGCGGCGAGCTCTCCCGGGTGATGCTGGCCGTGGAGGTCGTCTTCGCCGGCTCCGACCCGGTGCCCACGTACCTCTTCGACGAGGTCGACGCGGGCGTCGGCGGCAAGGCCGCGGTCGAGGTGGGCCGGCGGCTGGCCAAGCTCGCCAAGTCCGCCCAGGTCGTGGTCGTCACCCACCTCCCGCAGGTGGCCGCCTTCGCGGACCGGCAGCTGCTGGTGGAGAAGACCCACGACGGCTCCGTGACGCGCAGCGGCGTCACCGTCCTGGAGGGCGAGGCCCGCATCCGCGAGCTGTCGCGGATGCTGGCCGGCCAGGAGGACTCGGTCTCCGCGCGGGCGCACGCCGAGGAACTGCTCGCGGCGGCGCGCGCGGACGCCTAGGTCCTGTCGTCAAAGGAGCGCCGGTCAGGCCCGCGGTGTCCGGCGCCGTGCATCGCAAGGCGGAGGGGCGCCCCCGAGAATGAGCTCCTAAGGCGGCCCCCCCAACACCCGC
>NZ_JBHXSC010000111.1:0-12730 GCF_042716505.1 Streptomyces sp. NPDC058674 | reverse complement strand
GGGCGGTACGGCGCGTACGGCCGCGGCCCCGGGCGCCGCCGCGGGCCCTGCGGGCCGGGCCCCGACGGCGGCCCCGTCGGCAGCCGAGCCCGCGCACGCCCCCGGCGGGGCGTTCGCGCAGGGCGCCGGCGCGGCCCGAGAGGCTTCGGCCGCGATCACGCGGCTGACCCCGGTGGTCCCGGTCACCGGGCACGCGGAGCCGCCCACGACGCTGTCGGAGGTGTTCGAGGACGCCTTCCCGCTGACGCCGAAGCAGCCCGCCGTCGCGCGGCCCGCGCCCGCGCCCGCACCGGCTCCGCGTCCGGACCGCCGACGCGTGGCGCTGCTGGCCGCGGCGGGGGCGCTGGGAGTGGTGGCGCTGGGCACCGTGATCGCCCTGGCCATGAGCTCGTCCGAGACCCCCGAGCCGACGGACAGGGGACCGGCGGTGTCCACGACCCCTACGAAGACCGCCCCGGCGACGCTCACCACACCGGGCGGTGACGATCCCGCGCCGCCGGCGCCCGCCGATCCGGCCGACCCGGCACATCCGGCCCCGTCGGGCGAGCCGAACGAGCCCGCCGTCCCGGGGGAGACCCTGGCACCCGCTCCGGGCCGGACTCCGGTCCGCACCCCGCCGCCCCGCACGTCCCCGACGCCGCCGCGGTCCACGCCGCCGCCGACGCCGGTCTCGCCCGCGCCGACGACACCGGAGCCGACGCAGAGCCCGACGACCCCGCCCGTCGAGACGGTCCCGCCGACCACCGGCCCGGACCCGACCGGCCCGACCGTGACGACGACGGCCGAGTAGCCGCAGCGCCCGGTCGGTCCGGCGGGGCCGCCGGACCGGCCGGGCGCGTCAACGGCCTCAGAACAGGCGGAGCTTGTCGTCCTCGATGCCGCGCATCGCGTTGTAGTCCAGGACCACGCAGTCCATCCCGCGGTCCGTCGCCAGCACCTTGGCCTGCGGCTTGATCTCCTGCGCCGCGAACACACCCCGGACCGGCGCCAGGTGCGGATCGCGGTTGAGCAGCTCCAGGTAGCGGGTCAGCTGCTCCACGCCGTCGATCTCACCGCGGCGCTTGATCTCCACGGCCACCGTCGCTCCGCCGGCGTCCCGGCACAGGATGTCCACCGGGCCGATGGCCGTCATGTACTCGCGGCGGATCAGGGTGTAGCCCTCGCCCAGGGTTTCGATGCGGTCCGCGAGGAGTTCCTGGAGGTGGGCCTCCACGCCGTCCTTGATGAGCCCCGGGTCGATGCCGAGCTCGTGGGAGGAGTCGTGCAGGACTTCTTCCATCGTGATGATGAGCTTCTCGCCCGCCTTGTTGACGACCGTCCACACACCGGCGTCGTCACCGCTCCCCTCTTTGAGGGTGCACGGCGGCGACATCCAGTTGAGCGGTTTGTACGCCCGGTCGTCCGCGTGGATCGAGACACTGCCGTCGGCCTTCACGAGGATCAGACGGGGTGCCGAGGGCAGATGGGCGGTGAGCCGGCCCGCGTAGTCGACGGAGCAGCGGGCAATGACGAGACGCATGGTCGGCAACGCTACTCGACTCGAAGGCCGCCACGCGATTCGCCCCTGAAAGCCCCGTTCGCCGATGGCGCGTTGTATGCGCATTCTCCTGGTGCGCCACCCACGGGGCGCCTACCGTGGTGAGCGGGAGGTTGCGGAGCGTGCACGCTGCGTCGCGGCCTCCTTCCCTGCCCGTAAGACTCCGGCAACCCGAACGGCCGGGGTCGCGAGAGGAGAACCCATGTCGCTCGACGTCTCACCGGCCCTACTCGAACAGGCCGAGCGAGGCGAGGTCGACGAAGCGGCTTTCGTCGACTGCGTCCGGACCTCCCTGCCCTACGCATGGGAGATGATCAGCTCGCTGGCGGCCCAGCTGAAGGTGGACGGCGGACAGTTCGCCGACAACCAGACGCCGCCCCCCGACGAGCAGGCGCGCGGTCAGCTGCTGCGCGCCCTCGCGAGTGACGCGATACGCGGTGCCCTGCAGCGGCACTTCGGAGTGCGCCTGGCGTTCCAGAACTGTCACCGGGTAGCGGTCTTCCCGCTGGATTCCTCGGTGGACGACCGGCTGGCCAAGTTCACTTCGATCCGTGGACAGCTGCTCAACCAGTCTCCGGAGATGCGGGACTGCTAGGCCCTGTCGTCAAGGTCCCGCCTGGCCCGCGGCGCCCGGCACCGCACCTCGCCGCGTTGTCGGGGCGCCCGAGTACGTCCAGTACTCGGGCGCCCCTCCGCCTTGCGATGCCCGGCTGCCCGGCTGCCCGGCTGCCCGGCCGCACAGTCGCCCGGCCGCTCCGTGCTCGCCGCGTGCGGTCGCTCAGCCTCCGTGGGCGCCCGCGCAGATGCGGGCCTCCGGGCTGTCCGGGTGCCAGCGGCCGTGCCGCCGCCCCAGGGCGCACACGTCGGCCGGCCGCACCGGCAGTCTGCGTACCCGTTCCCGCTCCGCTTCCCCGCCCGGCCGCGGGTGGTGCGCCCCGCCGCCCGGCCGCCCCGCCGTCGGCTCGGCGGGCGGTGCGGGCTCCGGGACGTCCGGTACCGGCGGGGCGGGTCGCACGGGACCCCCGGGGGCGCCGTGCGCGGTGCTCCGTGCGGGCCGGGGGGCCGGGGCGGGGTCCGCGGGCCGCGCGGGCTCCGGGGCCGCCTCCAGTGCCTCCAGGGCGGGCGCCCGGACGACGACCGGGGCCGGCACCGGACCGCCGCGCGGCTCGTGGCGCGGCGGCACCCCCGTGGAGGACGGCGCCGCCGGCTGCACGCCGGCGGGGCTCACGTTCACGCAGCCGGAGAGGGCCGAGACGGCGCAGGCCACTCCGAGCAGCAGCTTTGTCGTGGTTCGGGTCTGATGCACGCACGCAACTGTGCTGTGCGAGGACCCCGTTGTGAAAATCCGGAGCCCGAAACCACCCCCGCACGGGTGACGGGGGAGGAATGGTCGGGAGAAGCCCTACTCGCCGGTGGCGCCGTCGAGGTGCTCGCGCAGCAGGTCGGCGTGGCCGTTGTGGCGCGCGTACTCCTCGATCATGTGGTTGTAGACCCAGCGGAGGCTGAAGACCTCGCCGCGGTGGTGGGAGGCGGCGTCCGAGACCAGGTCCAGGGAACGGCCCGCCGAGGCCTGGCGGGCCAGCTCGATCTCGGTCTGCCAGACCCGCTCCGCCTCGCCCCAGGTGTCCGCGTCCGTGAAGTGGAAGTCCCCGTCCGGTTCGTCCTCGGTGCAGTACAGCTCGGGGAGGTCCTCGCCCAGCACGACCTCCCGGAACCAGTACCGCTCCACCTCCGACATGTGCCGTACGAGGCCCAGCAGGCTCAGTTCGGACGGCTTCAGGGGCGTCATGCGCAGCTGCTCGTCGCCCAGCCCCTCGCACTTCCAGGCGAGCGTGGCGCGGTGGTAGTCGAGCCAGCCGTCCAGCATCTCCCGCTCGTCGGCGGTGGTCGAAGGTTCTGCGCGATGTGATCCATTGGAATGCATGACCCTCATCCTCGGCGAACCGCGCCCCCTCCACCAGGGATTAAGCTGCGGGCATCCCCACATGTTCGAACCAGGAGGCTTCGGTGAAGGTCGGTTGCATCGGACTCGGCGACATCGCGCAGAAGGCGTACCTGCCCGTCCTGACCACCCGTCCCGGAGTCGAGCTGCACCTGCAGACCCGGACCCCCGCCACCCTGGAGCGGATCGGCGCGCTCCACCACGTCCCGGCCGCCCGCCTGCACACCGGTCTCGACGCGCTGCTGGCACAGGGCCTCGACGCGGCCTTCGTGCACGCCCCGACCGCCGCCCACCCCGAGATCGTCGCGCGGCTGCTGGAAGCGGGCGTGCCGACCTACGTGGACAAGCCCCTGGCCTACGACCTCGCGGACTCGGCCCGGCTGGTGGAACTGGCCGAGGAGCGCGGGGTCTCGCTGGCCGTCGGCTTCAACCGCCGCCACGCGCCCGGCTACGCCCAGTGCGCCGACCACCCGCGCGAACTGATCGTCATGCAGAAGAACCGGGTCGGCCTGCCCGAGGACCCGCGCACCCTGGTCCTGGACGACTTCATCCACGTCGTCGACACCCTGCGCTTCCTGCTGCCCGGCGAGGCCGACCACATCGACGTGCGGGCCGTGGTGCGCGAGGGGCTGATGCACCAGGTGGTGCTCCAGATGTCCGGGGACGGATTCACCGCCCTGGGCATCATGAACCGGCTCTCCGGTTCCACCGAGGAGGTCCTGGAGGTCTCGGGACAGGACACCAAGCGCCAGGTCGTCAACCTCGCGGAGGTCATCGACCACAAGGGGCAGCCGACCGTACGGCGCCGCGGCGACTGGGTGCCGGTCGCCCGCCAGCGCGGCATCGAGCAGGTGGTGGACGCCTTCCTGGAGGCCGTCGCGGCGGGCACGACCCTCAGCGCCCGGGACGCCCTGCTCACCCACGAGTTGTGCGAGCGGGTGGTGAGCTCGGCCCTGGAGCAGGCTTCCTGAGCGACCGGGCGCCCGCCACGGCGCAGTACGCCGCCAGCGCCGCCAGGGCCGCGGCCACCGGCCAGTCACCGAAGCGGACGTAGGGGGTCGTGCCCCCGGCGAGCGGCACCCCGTAGACCTCCGCCGTGCTCGCTGAGGTGGGCAGCGCGGCGCCGACGCGCTCGCCGGCCGGGCCGTGCACCGCGCTGATCCCGGTGAGCGTGGCGTGCACCACCGGACGGCCCGTCTCGGCGGCGCGCAGCGCGGCCAGCGAGGCGTGCTGGGCCGGGGCCCAGCTGTCCTGGAAGGTGGAGGTCGCCGACTGGGCGACGAGCAGCGCGGCGCCGTCCCGGACCAGGCGCCGGCTCATGTCGGGGAAGGCCGACTCGAAGCAGACCAGCGGGCCGAGGCGCGCGCCGCCCGGCAGGTCCATCACGACCGGCGCCCCTCCGGGCACCCGGTCCTCGCCCGCGGCCCTGCCGACCGAGGCGGCCCAGCCGAGGAGCGAGCGGGCCGGCACGTACTCGCCGAAGGGAACGAGCCGCATCTTG
The DNA here is from genome assembly GCF_042716505.1 of Streptomyces sp. NPDC058674. NCBI lineage: Bacteria > Bacillati > Actinomycetota > Actinomycetes > Kitasatosporales > Streptomycetaceae > Streptomyces > Streptomyces sp. NPDC058674. Next base: position 7,750 of record NZ_JBHXSC010000111.1, on the reverse strand, counting down.
TCGTACCGGTCGCCCGTGGGGCCGCCCGGGCCGACCAGCACGGCGCTCTTGTGGATCCCGGGGCGGTCCGAGCGCCGCGCGTCCACGTTCACCAGGAGCGGCGCCCCGACCTGCGCGGAGAGCGAGGCGAGGCGCCGCGCCAGGTCCGGGCGGGCCGCCAGGTCCTCGCCGACGCTGCTCTCGCCCCACACCACCAGGTCGACCAGCCGCCCGGCCAGGCTCCCGGTCAGCCGCTCGCCGGCGGCGAAGCGCAGCGCAGCGGCGTCCGGGCCGTCCGGTACCGGCCCCGGCTGTACGACGGCGACGCGGAGGCGGCCGGACACCTCGGGCGCCGGCGCCCACAGCCACACCGCCCCCGTCAGCACCGCACACCCCGCGACCCCCGCGACCGCCGGGGCCCGCGCGCCGGGTACCGCCACCAGCAGCACCACGGCGCAGTTCACCGCCACCACGACGAGCCCCACCAGCCAGGCCCCGCCCACCGAGGCCAGCCGCAGCGCGGGCGGCACCTGCCACTGGCTCGCCCCCAGCAGCCCCCACGGCCCGCCCAGGCCCTGCCAGGACCGGACCAGCTCCGACAGCAGCCACCCCGCCGGTACGAGGACGAGCGCGGCGCCCGCCCGGCCCGCCGACGGGGCCCCGCCCAGCAACTCCCGTACCAGCAGTGCCCAGGGGATCCACAGCAGGCCCAGCAGCGCGGCCAGCGGAACCAGGAACACGTGCAGGCTCGGCAGCAGCCAGTGGTGGACCGCCACGATGAAGGCAGCGCCGCCGAGCCACCCCTCCAGGGCGGCCCGCCGGCCGCTGGGAGCCGACCTCAGCAGCAGCAGCCACGGCACGAGGGCGACGTAGCCGAACCACCACAGTGCGGGCGCGGGAAAGGCGAGGGCGGGCAGGGCCCCCGCGGCGGCCGCCGCGGCGGCGCGCCGTCCCGGGAACCGGCCGTCGAGCACCGCGACCATGGCATGCCTCCGCTTCCAGTGTGGAACAGCCGCGCGGGCGGGGCGCGATCAGGCGGACACGTGCCGCCACGTCTCGTGCACGGTGACGCCGCTCAGCCGCCACCCGTCGCGGGTGCGGGCGAGCTCGAAGGAGTAGCGTCCGGCCGCGACGAAGTTGGGCGCGGTGACACCGCCGTCGAACTCGCCGCCGGCCAGCCGCATCGGGTTGAGGAAGTCCGCCCGCACCCGCGCGGTGTCGCCGGGCGAACCCCCCTGCTCCTCCACCCGGATCAGCCGGTTGACGATGAGGTGCTGCCGGACCGGGAAGAGCTTCATGGTCTCCTCCAGCCAGTCCGCGACCTCTGCGGCCGGCCCCTCGATTCCGCCCGCCGAGGTGTAGTCGGCCCGCCCCCGCGCGGTGAAGAGGGCGCGGTACGCGGCCCAGTCGCCGTCGTCGACGGCCACCGCGTACCCCGTGACCACCTCGTCGATCGCCAACCGGTCCATCACCGTCGTGAGGTCAACACGCTGCGTCATCGGGTCAGTGTGGGGCTGCGGGGACGCGGGGCCAAGGGGCGTGCGCCGAAAGGATCTCCGCGCCGACGGTCAATGACCGGAACAGGCCTCCCGCTGCCGCACGACCACCAGGAAGGCGTCGCTGTCCAGGTCCATCACCACCTCGGCCTGCACGCCTTCGCGCAGCCGCTGCGCGGCGTACTCCTCGGCCGGCCAGCTTCCCCGCGGACTTCCGGCCGGAAACCGCTCCAACACCACTCGTCCCATGGGACGCCCCCCGTCGCTCGCCGTCAGGTCTCTTCAGGCACAACGACGCGAAAGCCGCCCGGGAACGTTCCCGAGCGGCCTCCGGTTCACGCGAAGCGGTGAGCGGCGGGGCTCCTAGGAGCCGGACTCGCCCGCGTGCGGGCTCAGCACGTCCGTCCCGATCAGCACGAACAGCGCGATGCCCAGGACGATCCGGTAGATCACGAAGGGCATGAAGCTCTTGGTGGAGATGAACTTCATGAACCACGCGATGACGGCGTAGCCCACGAAGAAGGCGATGACCGTCGCGAAGACCGTCGGCCCCCAGGAGATGTGGCCCGGGTTCTCCATCACGTCCTTGATCTCGAACGCTCCGGAGGCCAGCACGGCCGGGATGGCGAGGAGGAAGGAGTAGCGGGCGGCGGCCTCACGCGTGAAGCCCAGCAGCAGACCGCCGGAGATCGTGGCGCCGGACCGGGAGACACCCGGGATCAGGGCCATCGCCTGGCAGAGGCCGAAGATCAGACCGTCCTTGACGCCCAGCTCCTTGAGCGTCTTGCGCTCGCGGATCGCGCGGTGCCGGCCGCCCTCCTCGTCGCGGGCGGCCAGCCGGTCCGCGATGCCGAGCACGACGCCCATCACGATCAGGGTCGTGGCGGTCAGCCGCAGGTCGCGGGCCGGGCCCACGATCTGGTCCTTGAACACGAGGCCGAGCACACCGATCGGGATCGACCCCACGATCACCAGCCAGCCCATCTTCGTGTCCTGTTCGGACCGGAGGGCCTTGGTGTAGAGGGAGCGGAACCAGGTGGAGACGATCCGCGCGATGTCCTTGCGGAAGTAGATCAGCACGGCGGCCTCGGTGCCGATCTGGGTGATGGCGGTGAAGGCCGCCCCCGGGTCGTGCCAGCCGGCGAACGCCGCGGTCAGCCGCAGGTGGGCACTGGAGGAGATCGGGAGGAACTCCGTAAGCCCCTGGACGAGACCGAGGACTAGGGATTCGAACCAGCTCATGTCGGGGTGCGCTCGTCCTTGTGATCGTCGGGCAGTTCGGGTCCGATGCTAGGGCCCGTGCGGTGCGCCGCTGACCACCGGGGGGTGCTGGGGCGCCGGTTCGAACGCCGCACCCACCGCGCGAGGGGGCGCCAGCCGGTGCCGCTTGCGCCAGGCGACGGCCGCGGCGACCGCCAGGGAGACCCCGATGAACCCGAAGGAGACGAGGAAGGCGGGGGAACCGGGGGAGGAGGCGCTCGCCCCCGCGATCACGTAGGCGGCGGTGTTCGGGACGACGCCGAGCGCCGTCGCGGAGAGGAAGGGCAGCCAGCCGCAGCGGGACACCGCGGCGCAGTAGTTGGCCGCCGCGAAGGGAACCCCGGGGAAGAGCCGGACCGCGATCATCGAGCGGAAGCCGTGCCGGCTGAGCTGCCCGTCGGCCGCCCGGAGCCAGCGGCCGCGCACGTACGGGCGCAGCGCCTCCTGGCCCATCGCCCGGCCCAGGCCGAAGGCGATCCCGGCGCCGAGCACCGTGCCCCCGACCGCGGCGAGGAGCCCGGAACCGGCGCCGAAGACGGCTCCCGCGGCCAGGTTGAGCAGCGGGCGCGGCACGAAGGCCGCGGCGCACACGCCGTAACCGCCCGCGAACAGCAGCACCGCGGTCCCCGCGGGCAGTCCGGGGGGCGGGCCCTCCGTGAGGAGGCGCTGGGGCTCGTAGAGCAGCACGCCCGCGCCGGCCGCGACGAGCAGCACGACGAGGAGTACCAGCCGGAGCCACGGCGCGAGGAGGAGGGACATTCCGGGAGACTAACCGACACGTCAGGCCCGGCGCCGTAATCCGTGCCTCATCCGGCCGCCCGCCCGGCGCCCCCGCCGGGCCTCCCCGACGACCCCGGCAGGCGGGCTCGGACCGCCCCGGGCGGGGCCCGGCCGCCCGCCCGGGCCGTTCCGCCGACCCCCTCCGCCGATCCGGCCGGACCGGTCCCGGCAGGGGCGTGGCGGCAGTGGGCAGGCTGCGTCAGACTGCCTGTCGTCACCACGGGCGTGCACGGGATTCGAGAAGCGGGGGGCGGGCGGCGATGGGCGGCGCAACGGCACTGGTACTGGGCGGCGGGGGACTGACCGGCGTCGGCTGGGAGTGCGGAATCCTCTACGGGCTGGCGCGCGCCGGGGTGGACCTCACCACCGCCGACCTCGTCGTCGGCACCTCGGCCGGATCGGTGGTCGGAGCCCAGCTCACCTCGGGACTGCTCACCGCGCAGGAGCTCTACGAGCGCCAGCTCGGCGACCCCGGCGGCGAGCTGCCCGCCCGGCTCGGGGCGGGGCTCGTCGCCCGCTACGCCCTGGCGATGGCGCGCTCGCGCGATGCGAAGGCCTACCGGCGCCGGGTCGGCGCCCTCGCGCTGGCCGCGGACACCGGGAGCGAGGACGAGCGGCGCGCGGTGCTCCGGGCCCGCCTGGTCTCGCACGAGTGGCCCGCGCGGCGCCTGGTCGTCACCGCCGTCGACGCGCTCAGCGGCGAGCTGAGGGCCTTCGACCGGGAGGGCGGCGAGGGACTGGTCGACGCCGTCTCGGCGAGCTGTGCGGTGCCCGGGGTGTGGCCGCCGGCGACGGTCGGCGGGCGCCGCTTCATCGACGGGGGCATCCGCTCCGCCACCAACGCCGACCTGGCCGCGGGCTACGCCCGGGTCGTCGTCATCGCCCCGATGTCGCTGGGCGGCGGGCTCGTCCCCTCGCCGGCCGCGCAGGCGGCCCGGCTCCGCGAGGCGGGCGCGCGCGTCCTGCTGATCACCCCGTCCGCGGCGGCCCGCAAGGCCTTCGGCCGCAACGTCCTGGATCCGGCCCGCCGGGACCCGGCCGCCCGCGCGGGCCTGGCCCAGGCCGCCGAGCACGCCGTGGGGGCACGGGCGGTCTGGACCGGCTGAGGACCGCCCCGACAATGAGGGGGTGAGCGACGAACAGATCCCCGTGATCCGGGACGTGGGCCAGGGCACCGCCAAGCTGATGCCGGACGTGGACCGGGAGCGGGCCTGGCTGTTGACCGTCGACGGGGCGCCGCAGTCCTACGTGGACCTGGACGACCCGCGGCACCTGGAGTTCGAGTACGTCCGCCGTCTCGGGCACGTCCTGGACTGCGCGGCGGAGCCGGGTCTGGCGCTGGACCTCCTGCACCTGGGCGGCGGGGCGCTCACCCTGCCGCGGTACGCCGCCGCGACCCGGGCGGGCTCGCGGCAGGCGGTCGTGGAGTTCGACGCCGCCCTGGTGGAGCTGGTCGCCGAGCACCTGCCGCTGCCGGAGGGGTCCGGGGTGACGGTGCACGCCGCCGACGCCCGGATCTGGCTGGGGGCGGCTCCCCCGGCGAGCGCGGACCTGCTGGTGGCCGACGTGTTCGGTGGTTCCCGGGTGCCGGCGCAGCTCACTTCGGTGGAGTACGCGCGGGAGGCGGCGCGAGTGCTGCGGCCCGGCGGGCTGTACGCGGCGAACCTCGCGGACGGGGCGCCGTTCGACTTCCTGCGGGCGCAGCTGGCGAACTTCGGAGCGGTGTTCGGGCAGGTGGCACTGGTCGCCGAACCCGCGGTGCTGCGGGGGCGCCGGTTCGGCAACGCGCTGCTGCTGGCCTCGGACGCGGAGCTGCCGGTGGCCGCGCTGGCCCGCCGGTGCGCCGCCGACGCGTTCCCCGCCCGGGTGGAGTTCGGGGCGGGGCTGGCCCGGTTCGGGCGGGGGGCCCGGCCGGTGGGCGACGCGGACGCGGTGGCGTCGCCGGAGCCGCCGGAGGGGGCGTTCAGCGTGGGCTGAGGGGCGGCGGCGGGCAGCCCCCGCGCCGCCGGGGCTCCCGCTCACACCGCGGCGGGGCTCGTTTTCGCGGGGTCCGCCGGGCGCGGGCCGGCCGGGTGCGGGTCCGCCGGGTGCGCCCCGGGGGCCGGAACCCGGGGACCATCCCCGCTCCGGGCCGGCCATCCACACGGATATCCGGCCCGGGCGGCACGGGGCGGAGATCAGCCGGTGTTGAGCCGCACCGAGCTGAGGATCTTCTCGAGCGTCGCCTGGGGGACCTCGTCCGGGACGCCCGCGGCGCTGTAGAGGATCCAGGTGGAGAAGTCACCGTTGGCGGTCTTGAAGCTGAAGGCGATCGACTTGCCGTCGGTGGAGCACTTGTCCGGCTTCGGCACGCCGGCCGCGGTGGCGGTCGCCATGTGGCCCGTCAGGCCGGAGGAGGTGGTGTACTCCTTCGGGTCGGACACCTTCACGGTGCCCTTCGGGGCCTTCTGCGCGTAGCCGCCGAACACCCAGTTGCCGGCCTCGTTGCGCACCGCCTCGGCCGTGTCCTTGGCGCCCTGGCCGCCCTTGGTGCCCGTACCGGCCAGCGAGGTCGACTCCTCCTTGCCGTCCTTGTTGGAGTCGACCTTGCACCAGTCTTCCTTGAGGTAGGCCGGGCCGCTCATGGTGACGAGCGGGGAGCCGTCGCCCTTGTTCGAGTCCTCGAAGCCGATGCTCGTGCCGGAGCCCAGCACGTTCCACTCCGGCGGGACGTCGAAGGCCGTGCCGTACTTCGGGTTGAGGACGACCTTCCAGCCCGGGACGACCGTCTTGACGTCGCCGCCGGCCCGCGGGTTCGCGACGCTGCCGGTGGGGGCGGGCGCCGAGGAGGCCGGAGCCGAGGAGGTGGCGGCGGGCTTGTTGTCGGCCTCGTCCGTCTTCTTGTCCCGGGTCAGGACGAAGGCTCCGGTGGCCGCGGCCGCGACCACGACCGCGGAGGCGGCCACGATGGCGACCGTCTTGGTGGAGTAGGGGCTGCCGCCGCCCTGCGGCCGGGGTTCCGGGGCCTGCTGGGGGGCTCCCCAGGGCTGGGTGGGCGGAGGCGTCTGGTACCCCTGCTGCGGGTACCCGTAGCCCGGCTGCTGCTCGCCGTATCCGGGCTGCTGGTACGGGTTCGGCTGCCCCGGCTGTCCCGGCTGCTGCTGGTACGGGTTCTGTTGCGCGTCCTGGGGGTTCTGCTCGCCCCCGGGCGGCTGCTGCTGTCCTGGCCACATGGCCGGTAACGATAGTGGGAGCGGGCCGGGGCAGCCACGGCCGCCCCCGCTCAGGCTCTGGCCAAGCGTATCTACTCATGGGTAACATCGGCTTCCATGAGCGCAGAACAGATGAACGTGGGCGAACTGCTCGCCGCGACGGTGCCGATGGCCCGGACCCTGAACCTCGAGTTCCTGGAGACCACCCCCGAGCGCGCGGTCGTGCGGCTCCCGGACCAGCCCGACTACCACAACCACGTCGGCGGTCCGCACGCCGGCGCCATGTTCACGCTGGCGGAGTCCGCGAGCGGCGCGATCGTCCTGGCCGCCTTCGGCGACCAGCTCTCGCGCGCCGTGCCGCTCGCCGTCAAGGCCGAGATCGGCTACAAGAAGCTCGCCAAGGGCGTCGTCACCGCCACCGCCACCCTCGGCCGCCCGGCGGCGGAGGTCGTCGCCGAGCTCGACGCGGGCGGCCGCCCGGAGTTCCCCGTCACCGTCGCCATCCGGCGCGAGGACGAGGCCGTGACGGGAGAGATGACCGTCGTCTGGACGCTCCGGCCCAACGCGTAGGGGACGGCTGCGGCTAGAGTCCCCCGCACGACGATGGGACGAAGGGGGTCACCCGTGGCCAAGGTCAACATCAGCCTCGACGCCGAACTCGTGGTGGAAGTGATGGTGCTCGCCGGGGTCGGCTCCCCGCAGGACGCGGTGGAAGCCGTCGTACGGGACTACATCGCGCGCGGGCACCGCACCGAGGCGCGGGTCCAGCGGCAGGACGAGCCCCGGCGGGACGCCGACAGCATCCCGCAGCCGCCGCAGGGCTGAACCTCGGCGGCGGGTGGCGCGTCCGGGCGGGGCCGCGCGGGCGCGCGGCGCACAGTGGGCGGCGGGAGCGGTCCGGCGCGGGCCGCTCCCGCCGCCCGCCGACGCACGGAGCGCCCAGGCGCCAGGCCGTCTCGAGTCGTGCGGCGATCCGCCTGCGAGGCGGTGCCGGCGAAGTGCTCGGCGCGGCGGGCGGGGCGCCCTCCGTGCCGGCGGGCGCCG
>NZ_JBHXSC010000110.1:0-13958 GCF_042716505.1 Streptomyces sp. NPDC058674 | reverse complement strand
AGCCCGCGCCCCCCGCCCCCGCCGCCGTACCGGGCTCCGGCCCCCGCCCCGGCTCCGCACGGCCCGCAGGCGCCCGCACGCCCGCCGTGCGGTCTCCGGAGCCCGACACCGCCCGCTCCGCGGCCCCGGCCGCCGCCGCGCCCCCCGCACAGGGCTGGGAGCCCCGGGCCGGTGGAGCCCGCCCGACGCTGCCCCGGCCCGAGGCGGAGACGCCCCGTACCACCCGCATCGGGACCCCCCGGGCGGTCTTCGAGCGGATGGCGGAGCAGGCCGTGCGCCCCGCCGGACTGGTGCGCCGCGCGGTGGCCCGCCTCGTGGACTCCCTCGTCCTCGGCGCGGTCGCGGCCGGGACCGCCCTGCCGCTGGTCCCCGGGGCCACCGCGCACCTCCAGGCCAAGGTGGACGCCGCCCGGGCCGGCGGCCGCACCACGACCGTCTGGCTGGTCGACGCCACCGTCGCCGCCGACATCGGCCTGGTCCTGGGTGCGGTCCTGCTCTTCGGCGTCTTCTACGAGGCCCTGCCCACCGCCCGCTGGGGCCGCACCCCCGGCAAGAAGCTCCTGGGCGTCCGGGTCCTGGCCACCTCCACCCTGCGCCCGCCCACCTTCGGCGCGGCCCTGCGCCGCTGGCTGGTGTACGCCCTGCTCGGCCTCCCCGGCAGCCTCTGGTGCCTGGTGGACCGCCCGCGCCGGCAGGCCTGGCACGACAAGGCGGCGAAGACGTACGTGGCCCGTTAGGCCGTCCCCCGAACGGACGCCGTCCCGTTGCGGGGGTCCCGCGGCCGGGTTCGACTCGGGCCATGAGCACCGACCAGCCGCCGCCGGGCCAGCCGCCCGAGGACGACCCGTTCCTCAAGAAGCCCCAGGAACCGACGCCTCCGTCGGGTGGTTCGCCGTACGGCTCACCGCCACCCGGGGGCGGCGGGTTCCCGCCCCCGCCCCCCGGCGGTTCGGGCGGCGGGGGATACCCGCCCCCGCCGCCCCCGTACGGCGGCGGCGGCGATCCGTACGGCGGGAGCGGCGATCCGTACGGCGGGAGCGGCGGCTACGGCATGCCGGACCCGCTGGCCGGGATGCCGCCGCTCGCCGACATCGGCAGGCGGCTCGCCGCCCGCATCATCGATGTGGTCATCATCGCCATCCCGCTGTTCCTCATCCAGCTGGCGGTCGGCACCAACCGCTACGCGGTCGCGACCGACCGGGGCGAGGACGTCACCGAGGTCATCACCAAGTCCTACAGCGGCAGCGGCCTGATCATGACCCTGGTCTCGATCGTCGCGTACGTCGGCTACGACTGGTGGTTCACCAAGAAGAAGGGCCAGACCGTCGGCAAGAAGGCGATGGGCCTGCGCGTCGCGATGCTCAACGACGGCAGCGTCCCCCCGTCCAGCCCGGCGCTCAGCCGCGCCGCGGTGCTCTGGCTGCCGACCCTGATCTGCTGCTTCTGCCTGTGGCCGATCGCGCTGTTCGTCTCGGTCCTCGTGGACAAGCCCTACCGGCAGGGCCTGCACGACAAGGTCGCCAAGACCGTGGTGGTCAGGTCCGGCTGATCCTCCCGTGCGGGCCCCTCCGGCACCGGTACGACAGGCATCAGGCCCGGACGGGCAGCAGGACAGGACAGGACGGCACGGCGCGCGGGCGGTCTCCCTCCGGGGAGGCCGCCCGCGCCGCGTCGTGCGCGGCCGGTGCGCGGGGGGCCAACCGTCAGTGGTGCACGGGGTGTTCGGCCGCGGCCGACCTCGCCTCGGGCACCCGGGCGCCGGTGCCCGGGCCCGCGCCGGAGGCCGCCGCGGACCCGGTACGGGCCGCGTGGCGGCCGTGGCGTTTGGGGACGGGCACGGTGAGTGCGACGAGCAGGCCGAGGGCGAGGGCGGCCGCCGCGATGACCGCGACCCCGAGCCCCGTACTCGTCTGCGAGAGCAGCAGCATGGCGATCGTCGACACGACGACGGTGACGGACCCGTAGGCGAGCTGTGCGGCAGTCGGACGCGGCATGGCGATATCCGTCCTCAGGGAGGGGAGGGGGAGTCGGCTCAACTAGGTCGCGCGTCAAGTGACTCTACGACGGGAGATGCCCGAGGGGAACCACCGGTAAGCGTGGCCTCACCCACGGTGCCGGAGCACGGGGGGCGCACAGGTTCATTTTCTGTGCCCCGAAACGTCTCGAACCGTTCGGGAAAGTGGCTTGAACCGGACGATTGGGCCGTCGGGAAGCACCCTTCGCCCCGTATGGCAGGGGAACGTCCGAATAACGGAACTGACTGACCGCATAGTGCAGTTGTAACGAGCAAGTCAAGGTCTGTCTTTTCTCGCGTTGCTCCGGTCAAATGTCGTCACTTGAGACGCGCGCCGCGCGGAACCCCCCACTCCTATGGAGAAGTTCCGACCTACGTCGCGGCCGCGGGAGGGGAACGACTTCAAGTGACCAGCAATTCCGTCAGACGACGCGCCCTGCGCGCCGCCGCCGTCACCGTGACGATGGCGGCCTGTGCGACCAGTGCGACCTTCTTCACCGTCACCTCGGCCCAGGCCGATCCCAGCCCCCTCGGCGCCCCGGCGGCCGACCGGCAGGACCCGGCCGCCCCGTCCAAGGTGGCCGACCACGACCTCAAGGGTCCGTTCAGCGAGCAGCAGGCGCAGCAGCGCAAGGCTGCCCTCGACCAGGTGCTGAGCGGCAAGAAGGGCGTCGAGCAGCGCGGTGCCTCGAAGGTCGTCAAGCTCGACGACAAGAAGTACGTCGAGCTCGGCCGGGAGAAGACCGACAAGATCTTCACGATCCTCGTGGAGTTCGGCGACCAGGTCGACAACACGACCATGCACGACCCGGACGGCCCGGGCCCCAAGCCCGAGGCGCCCAAGTACGGCGGCACCCCCGGTCCGCTGCACAACACGATCGCCCAGCCGGACCGCACGGTGGACAACAGCACCGCCTGGCGCAAGGACTTCAGCCGCAGCTACTTCCAGGACCTGTACTTCGGTACCGGCAAGGGGAAGGACTCGCTGAAGACCTACTACGAGAAGACCTCCTCGGGCCGCTACTCGGTCGAGGGCGAGGTCTCCGACTGGGTCAAGGTCCCGTACAACGAGGCCCGTTACGGCTCCAACTACTGCGGCCAGACCAACTGCTCCAACGTGTGGGACACCGTCAAGGACGGCGTCCTCGCGTGGACGGAGGCCCAGAAGAAGGCCGGGAAGACCGACGCCCAGATCAAGGCGCAGCTGGCCCAGTACGACCAGTGGGACCGCTACGACTTCGACGCCGACGGCAACTTCAACGAGCCCGACGGCTACATCGACCACTTCCAGATCGTCCACGCGGGCGAGGACGAGTCGGCCGGCGGCGGCGTGCAGGGCACCACCGCGCTGTGGGCCCACCGCTGGTACGCCTACGGCACCCAGGCGGGCAAGACCGGCCCGGAGAACAACAAGGCCGGCGGCGCCCAGATCGGTGACACCGGCATCTGGGTCGGCGACTACACGATGCAGCCCGAGAACGGCGGCCTCGGCGTCTTCGCGCACGAGTACGGCCACGACCTCGGCCTGCCGGACCTCTACGACACCTCCGGTGGCGGCGAGAACGGCGTCGGCTTCTGGTCCCTGATGTCGGCGGGCTCCTGGCTCGGCAAGGGCCAGGACTCCATAGGCGACCTCCCGGGCGACATGACGGCCTGGGACAAGCTCCAGCTGGGCTGGCTGAACTACGACAAGGCGAAGGCCGCGACGAAGTCCACCCACAAGCTGGGCGTCTCCGCGTACAACACCAAGGACAAGCAGGCGCTGGTCGTCGAGCTGCCCAAGAAGAAGGTCCAGACCGACATCGTCGCTCCCGCCGAGGGCTCCTCGCAGTGGTGGAGCAACATGGGTGACGACCTCAAGAACACCCTGACCCGGTCGGTCGACCTGACGGGCAAGAAGTCCGCCGCCCTGTCCCTCAAGGGCTGGTGGGACATCGAGGCCGAGTACGACTTCCTCTACACCGAGGCCTCCACCGACGGCGGCGCCACCTGGACTCCGCTGGCCGGCACCGTCGACGGCACGGCCCTCCCGGTCGACGCCTCCGGCAGCCCGTCGCTGACCGGCGTCTCGGGCGCCTGGAAGTCGCTGAACTTCCCGCTCGACGCCTACGCGGGGAAGAAGGTCGACCTCCGCTTCCGCTACCAGACGGACGGCGGCGCGGGCGGCAAGGGCTTCACGGCCGATGCCGTCACCGTCACCGCGGACGGCTCCACCGTCTTCGCCGACGGCGCCGAGAACGGCGACAACGGCTGGACCGGCAAGGGCTTCTCCCGCATCGGCGCCGGCTTCACTAAGGAGTACGCGCAGTACTACCTGGCCGAGAACCGCCGCTACGTCTCGTACGACTCCACCCTCAAGGTGGGCCCGTACAACTTCGGCTTCGGCAACACCCGTCCGGACTGGGTCGAGCACTACCCGTACCAGGACGGCCTGCTGATCTGGCAGTGGGACACCTCCCAGAAGGACAACAACACCAGCCAGCACCCGGGCCAGGGCCTGATCCTGCCGATCGACGCCAACGCCAAGCCCATGAAGTGGGCCGACGGCACCCTGCTGCGGAACAAGATCCAGCCGTACGACGCGACCTTCAGCGCCTACTCGACGGACGCGTTCACGCTGCACAAGAACGGCGAGGAGCTCTTCGTCAAGCCGAAGCCCACGAACCTGGTCTTCGACGACCGCAAGGGCAAGTACTACTACGACGAGAACCCGACCGGCTCCGTGAAGGTCACTGACACCAACACGAAGATCAAGATCGCCAAGGAGACCTACGACGGTCTCGAAATGACGGTCGAAGTCGGACCCTCCAAGTAAGTGACCCGGTAAAACCGCAGGTCACAGCATGATCGGCCGTCGCCCTCTAGCGGGCGGCGGCCGTTCGCGTTTAGATGCACGGGCCGAGTCTTCTTGTTGACGGGGGAGCTGAAGATCATGCCCGGTGGAGGTTTCGTGCGATTGCCAGGCGGCAGCGTGGTGGTCGCGCTCACGCTGCCGCGGCCCTCCGGGGAGGGCGGAAGCGTCCGCGTGCTGGTGCACGCCGCGAACCGGGCCCGCGCCCTGACCAGGCTGCGGAACCTCGGGATGCGGGCGGTGTACCTGCGCGGCAACGCGCAGCCCCCGACCCCGGACGAGGTCACGGCGGTCCTCCACCACCCGGACGGCCTGCTGTGGCGCTGCGCCCCCGACGTGGCGGAGGAGCTCTGGCACCCGATCCGGGCCCTCCTGGGCACCCGGGTGCCGTGACCTCCGGGCGCGTCCCCGCGGGGGCCCGGGCCGGCCGCGCCGGTCAGCGCAGGGCGCCGACCAGTTCCACTCCGGCCGTCCGCAGCTCCTCCAGGGCGCGGGCGGTGGTGTGCGGGGCGACGGCCGCCGTCAGGCCCAGCAGGACGCGGGTGCCGAAGCCGGCCCGGGCCGCGTCGAGGGCGGTGGCCCTGACGCAGTGGTCGGTGGCGATGCCGACCACGTCCACCTCGGTGACGTCCCGGTCCCGCAGCCACCGGTCGAGCGTCACCCCGTTCTCGTCGGCCCCCTCGAACCCGCTGTAGGCGGCCTCGTACGCACCCTTGTCGAAGACGGCGGCCACGGCCCCCGAGGCCACGGCGGGGGCGAAGTTCGGGTGGAAGCCGACGCCCTCGGTGCCCGCGACGCAGTGCACCGGCCAGGAGCTCTCGTAGTCCGGCCGGGCCGGCGGGTGCGCGAAGTGCGCGCCGGGGTCGACGTGGTGGTCGCGGGTGGCGACGACGTGCCGGTAGGCGGGCGTGGCCTGGCCGATCAGCTCGGTGACGGCGGCGGCGACGTCGGCCCCGCCGGCGACCGCCAGGCTGCCGCCTTCGCAGAAGTCGTTCTGTACGTCGACGACGATCAGTGCGCGGTGCATGTCGCGTGCCCTTCGGTTCGATGGTGTGCGGCGGCGTCAGGGCCCTGCGGGGGCTCTTCCCCCACCCCGCCCCTTCCCGAAACCGCGGCCGGTACCGGGCCCCGGGCTCCCGCACCGGGAGCCCGGCGCCCCCGCCTCCGGCCCGAGCGCCCCCGGGGAGGGTCAGACGTACTCGGTGGGGATCACGGCCTCGCCGCGCGAGAGCTGGGTCGCCGAGAGGGGGAGGCCGGCGAGGACCGCGCGGTGGCGGTCACGGGCGGCCTCCAGGGGCTCGCGGGCGACCACCTCGCCGCCCTTCACCAGCTCGACCAGCAGCTGGTGGTCGGCCAGGGCCGAGGGGACCGGGCCCGTGCCGACGACCTCCGCCTCCGCGGCGCCGTCCGCGTCCACCCGGCGGGCCGCCCACTTGCGGCCGCCCACCGAGGTCTTCCCGCCCGAGGACTTCTTCGCCACCGGCGCCAGCGCCGCCTTCGGGTCGGCCGACGTCGCCCGCGCCACCAGCTTGTAGACCATCGAGCACGTGGGGTGCCCGCTGCCCGTCACCAGCTGCGTGCCGACGCCGTACGCGTCCACCGGCGCCGCCGCCAGCGAGGCGATGGCGTACTCGTCCAGGTCCGAGGTCACCACGATCTTCGTCGCGGTCGCCCCCAGCTCGTCCAGCTGCTGCCGCACCCGGTGGGCCACCAGCAGCAGGTCCCCGGAGTCGATCCGCACCGCGCCCAGGTCCGTCCCCGCGACCTCCACCGCCGTGCGGACGGCCTCCGCCACGTCGTACGTGTCGACCAGCAGGGTCGTTCCGCTGCCCAGCGAGGCCACCTGGGCGGTGAAGGCGTCCCGTTCGCTGTCGTGCACCAGGGTGAAGGCGTGCGCGCTGGTGCCGACCGTGGGGATGCCGTAGCGGAAACCGGCCGCCAGGTCCGAGGTGGAGGCGAAGCCGCCCACGTACGCGGCCCGCGCCGAGGTCACCGCCGCCAGCTCGTGCGTGCGCCGCGCGCCCATCTCGATCAGCGGGCGCCCGCCCGCCGCCGAGGACATCCGGGACGCGGCCGCGGCGATCGCCGAGTCGTGGTTGAGGATCGACAGGATGACGGTCTCCAGCAGCACGCACTCGGCGAAACTGCCCTCCACCCGCAGCACCGGGGAGCCCGGGAAGTAGACCTCGCCCTCCGGATAGCCCCAGATGTCGCCGGAGAAGCGGTACGAGGCCAGCCAGTCCAGCGTCCGCATGTCGACGACGGCCCGCTCGCGCAGGAACTCCAGCACGGCGCCGTCGAAGCGGAAGTTCTCCACCGCGTCCAGCACCCGGCCGGTCCCGGCGACCACCCCGTAGCGGCGCCCCTCGGGGAGCCTCCGGGTGAACGCCTCGAAGACCGAGCGCCGGTCGGCGGTGCCGTTGGCCAGGGCGGCCTGCAGCATCGTGAGCTCGTAATGGTCCGTGAAGAGCGCTGTCGACGGCACGTCCACCGGCAGGCCCAGGTCCGCAGGGTTCATGGCACGGATGCTAGCGCACATCTCGTCAAAGTGACGAGATGTAGGGCCCGTTTGTGCGACGGGCCCCTCGCAGTGGCAGCATGGGACGAGTGAGTGTTGCTCCTGTAGAGATCGAACGCACCGAATCGGCCGAGGAGACCTTCGCGGTCCCCGAACCCGACGTCCCCTGGGTGACCCTGGTGCACAACGACCCGGTCAACCTCATGAGCTACGTGGCGTACGTGTTCCAGGCGTACTTCGGCTACTCCAAGGACAAGGCGCACAAGCTGATGCTCGACGTCCACCACAAGGGGCGGGCGGTCGTGTCCAGCGGCACCCGCGAGGAGATGGAGCGCGACGTGCAGGCCATGCACGGCTACGGCCTGTGGGCGACCCTCACGCAGGACCGCGGCTGATGGGGGGCACCTTCGAGGCCCTCAAGGGCGGCGGCGGCGCCGCCATCGCGCTCGACGAGATCGAGGTCTCCATCCTGCGCTCCCTGGCCGTCCAGCTGCTGGAGCTGATCGGCCCCGGCGCCCCGGAGCCCGACGAGGACGCCGACCCGCTGGCCGCGCTCTTCGCCGAGGGCCCCTCCGAGCCCCCGGCGGACCCGGCCCTGGCCCGCCTCTTCCCCGACGCCTACGGGGCCCCCGACGGCTCCGGGGACGCGGGCGTGGACCCCGCGGAGCTGACGGCCCGGGCGGCGGAGTTCCGCCGCTTCACCGAGAACGACCTGCGCGACCGCAAGCGCGCGGACGCGCTGGCCGTCGTCCGCAGCCTGGACGGGCTCACCCCGGCCGGCGACGGGGCGGCGGTGCTGGAGCTGACCGGCGAGCTGCCGCTGCGCTGGCTCGGCGCCCTCAACGACCTGCGGCTGACCATCGCGGCCCGGCTCGACATCACCGAGGACGACGAGGGCGCGGTGCTCTTCCGGCTGCCGGACGACGATCCGCGCAAGCCGATGGTGATGGCGTACCTCTGGCTCGGCGGCCTCCAGGAGACCCTGATCGAGACCCTCTGAGGGAAGGTGCCGCCCCCGGCCCGCCGCCGGGGGCGGGTGGACACCCTCGGGAGATCCTCGAAGGCACGGTCTGTTCGCTCAGCGGACGCTCAAATCCGGATAACGATCAGATCACCACCATGCGGTGTTCTGAGGCGTTTCGCGCTCCCTGTCCTGAATTTCCTGTGCCGCGCGTCACATCGCCCTGTCCCGATCCCCCGTAAGGCCGTGATAAATCTTCACGACCGCCGCCGGGACGCCACCCATGTCCCGCGGCCTGCTCGAACCGGCTGATCGCCGGCGTGCAACTCCATCCGTATCCGGGGGGATCGAGGACCCGATCCGCAGCCTTCGAAAGGGCGCGGGTCGGCGTGGAGAAAGGCGCACCAGACATGACCTCTGTGCAGGTCGAGCAGCACGGCAAGACGCCCGGCGAGGGCACCCGGGGCGAGGGCGACGGCGAGGGTTACCACCGCGCGCTCGGCGCCCGGCAGATCCAGATGATCGCGATCGGCGGCGCCATCGGCACCGGCCTGTTCCTCGGCGCGGGCAAGGCCATCTCGAAGGCCGGCCCGAGCCTGATCCTGGCCTACGCCATCGCGGGCCTGGTCATCTTCTTCATCATGCGGGCCCTGGGCGAGCTGCTCATGTACCGCCCCGTCTCCGGCTCCTTCTCGGACTACGCCCGCGAGTTCCTGGGCCCGTTCTGGGGATACGCGACCGGCTGGACGTACTGGCTGTTCTGGGTGGTCACCGGCATCACCGAGGTGACGGCCGCCGCGAAGTACATGTCGTACTGGACGCACGACAGCTTCCCGCAATGGGCGTACGCGCTGATCTTCACGGTCATCCTGTACTGCGCCAACCTGATCTCCGTGAAGCTCTTCGGCGAGCTGGAGTTCTGGTTCTCGATGGTCAAGGTCACCGCCATCGTCGGCATGATCCTGATCTGCGCCGGCATCCTCACCATCGGCTTCTCCGACGCCGCGGACACCGCCACCGTCTCCAACCTGTGGAACGACGGCGGCTTCTTCCCCAAGGGCATCGGCGGCACGCTGATGACCCTCCAGATCGTGATGTTCGCCTTCCTCGCGGTCGAGCTGGTCGGCGTCACCGCCGGCGAGTCCAAGGACCCCGAGAAGACCCTGCCCAAGGCCATCAACACCGTGCCGTGGCGCATCGCCGTCTTCTACGTCGGCGCGCTCATCATGATCCTCTCGGTCGTCCCGTGGACCCACTTCCAGCCCGGGGTCTCGCCCTTCGTCGCCGCCTTCGAGCGCATGGGCCTGGGCGTCGGCGCCGCGATCGTCAACTTCGTCGTCCTGACCGCGGCCCTGTCCTCCTGCAACTCGGGCATGTACTCCACCGGCCGCATGCTGCGCGACCTCGCCATGAACGGCCAGGGCCCGAAGTTCTTCACCAAGCTCACCAAGAACGGCACCCCGCTCCTCGGCACCACCTTCTCCGCGGCGCTGATGCTCGTGGGTGTCTGGATCAACTACGTCGCCCCGGGCAAGGCCTTCGACTACGTCGTCTCCTTCGCCACCATCTCGGGCATGTGGGCCTGGATCATGATCCTGGTCTGCCAGATCCGCTACCGCGCCAAGGCGGACCGCGGCGAGCTGCCCCAGTCCTCCTTCCGCGCCCCCGGCGCCCCGTGGACCAGCTGGTTCGCCCTGCTCTTCATCGGCATGGTCATCGTGATGATGGGCGTCGACAAGGACTCCCGCGTCTCGCTGTACTGCGCGCCGCTGTGGGGCCTGATCCTGGGCGTGTCCTACCTGGTCCTGAAGAAGCGCAACCCGCGCGGGGCGGCCTTCAACAAGGTCTCGCAGTCCGCGTAGCCGCTCCCGGAGCGCGCCTCCCGGCTGCCCGCCGCAGCCGGGAGCCGCGCTCCGCAGGGCCTCGTGTCCACCATTCGGGCCCTCCCGTACCACGCACCGGTACGCGAGGGCCCGTCTGCTTATCCTGTCGCTCATGCTGACCCTCACCCAGGACCTGTACGACCGGATCGTCGAGCACGCCCGCCGCGACCACCCCGACGAGGCGTGCGGCGTCGTGGCCGGCCCTGAGGGCACCGGCCGCCCCGAGCGGTTCGTCCCGATGCTCAACGCGGCCCGCTCGCCCACGTTCTACGAGTTCGACTCCAAGGACCTGCTGAAGCTCTACCGCGAGCTGGACGACCGGGACGAGGAGCCGGTGATCGTCTACCACTCGCACACCGCGACCGAGGCGTACCCCTCGCGCACGGACGTCACGTACGCGAACGAGCCGGGCGCCCACTACGTGCTCGTCTCCACGGCGGACGCGGACGGCCTCGGGGAGTTCCAGTTCCGCTCGTACCGCATCGTCGACGGCGTGATCACCGAAGAGGAAGTGCAGGTCGTAGACGCCTACTGACCAGTATGTGAGCGGTCGGCGTCCACGATGCGGGATCACCCTCCAAACCGGTGACCGGGAATCGTTAACATGACCGCATGGTTCCCCACGACGTGAGCATCGAGACGCCCGGCAGGCTGCTGCTCGTGGCGCGGCTGCACGTCGACCTGTGCCGCCTCGCCAGCGCCATCTGTCCTGCTGCCTGAGCACCACAGCCCTGTCGCGCGGGGGCACGGGATTCGCGCGCCCACGTTCTCACCGCCCCTTGCTTCGCCCCTTGCACGACGTCCAGACCTTCACGACACAGGAGCCCGCCATGGCCATCGAGGTCCGCATCCCGACCATCCTCCGCACCTACACCGACGGCCAGAAGGCCGTGTCGGGCGAGGGTGCCACCCTGGGCGAGCTGTTCTCGGACCTGGAGACACGCCACAAGGGCATCCGCGAGCGCATCGTCGACGAGACGAAGGGCGGCGAGCTGCGCCGCTTCGTGAACGTCTACCTCAACGACGAGGACGTGCGCTTCCTCGCCGGCATCACCACCGAGCTGTCGGACGGCGACAGCGTCACCATCCTCCCGGCCGTGGCCGGCGGATCGAAGTAATGCGCTACGACTCCCCGCTGGCCGCGGTCGGCAACACGCCGCTGGTCCGGCTGCCCCGGCTGTCGCCCTCGGACGACGTGCGCATCTGGGCCAAGCTGGAGGACCGCAATCCGACCGGCTCGATCAAGGACCGCCCCGCGCTCCACATGGTCGAGCAGGCCGAGAAGGACGGCCGGCTCTTCCCCGGCTGCACGATCCTGGAGCCGACCTCGGGCAACACCGGCATCTCCCTGGCGATGGCGGCCAAGCTCAAGGGCTACCGCATCGTCTGCGTGATGCCGGAGAACACCTCGCAGGAGCGCCGGGACCTTCTCTCCATGTGGGGAGCCGAGATCATCCCCTCGCCGGCGGCGGGCGGGTCGAACACCGCGGTCCGGGTGGCCAAGGAGCTGGCGGCGGAGCACCCGGACTGGGTGATGCTCTACCAGTACGGCAACCCGGACAACGCGGGGGCGCACTACGCCACCACGGGCCCGGAGATCCTGGCCGACCTCCCCTCGGTCACCCACTTCGTGGCGGGCCTGGGCACGACCGGCACCCTGATGGGCGTCGGCCGCTACCTGCGCGAGCACGTCGAGGGCATCAAGATCGTCGCGGCCGAGCCGCGCTACGACGACCTGGTCTACGGCCTGCGGAACCTGGACGAGGGCTTCGTCCCGGAGCTGTACGACGCCTCCGTGCTCACCACGCGGTTCTCGGTGGGCTCGGCGGACGCGGTCACCCGCACCCGGGAGCTGCTCCAGCAGGAGGGGATCTTCGCGGGCGTCTCGACCGGGGCCGCGCTGCACGCGGCGATCGGCGTGGGGCGCAAGGCGGTGGCCGCGGGCGAGTCGGCGGACATCGTGTTCGTCGTGGCCGACGGCGGCTGGAAGTACCTGTCGACGGGCGTCTACACGGCCGCCACCACGGAAGAGGCGATCGAGGTCCTCCAGGGCCAGCTCTGGGCCTGACGCCCGACGCCTCGCGGCGGGCCGGGCCCCCGGCCCGCGCCGCGGGGCCGCCCGCGGGGCCGGTGCGGCCCGTCAGGACGCCGTCCGCGGCCCTTCGGACGCAGCCCCCGGCCCCACGCGGTCGAACACCCTCCGCGCCCGGATCACCGGCCGCCCCCCAGCCCCTTGACCTCGTCCCACAGCGCCGGGTCCAGCACCCCCACCCGGCGCCGGAACTCCCAGAGCGACACCTCCGCCGGGCGGTCCGCCTCCAGGTACCCCGCCCGGCCCTGCGCCCCCACCGTCCCCGGCGGCAGCGGGATCACCCCGGCCCGCCGGTCGTCGTACTTCCCCGTGACCCATGCGACCCGCGCCCGGTGGCCGCGCACCTGCGCCACCGCCAGCACCAGGCACGTCCGCCCGTCCGCCAGACACCACAGCTCGCCCGCCCGCGGCCGGGGCGGCGGGCCGGTGCCCCGCGCGGGCGGGGCCCGGCGGGGGACGCCCAGCCGTCCCCCGGCGACCAGCACCACCAGCGCCACGGCCACGACCGCGGCCACCGCGGGCCACCAGGACGTGTCCATGTTTCGACCGTAGCCGTGCGGGAAAGCCCCGGCACGGCAGGGAGCCCCTGACGGCAACGTCCGTACCCGCCGTCGCTCCACCGGGTGACAGCGCAGGTGATTCCCCCCACAACGGCCCGCAGCGGAGGAGCGACCGGACGTTTCGCGCCTTACGCTCGACCCACGCACGGCCCGCATTCCGTCCACGGACCGTCCACGGAGGTTCACGCTCCATGAAGCTCACCGTCGTCGGCTGTTCGGGCTCGTTCCCGTCCGCGGAATCGGCCTGTTCGAGCTACCTCGTCGAGGCCGACGGCTTCCGGCTGCTCCTCGACATGGGCAACGGCGCCCTCGGCGAACTCCAGCGCCACTGCGGCCTCTACGACCTCGACGCGATCTTCCTGAGCCACCTGCACGCGGACCACTGCATCGACATGTGCGCGTACTTCGTCGCCCGCTTCTACCGGCACGAGGGCGGCCGCTGCCCCGCCCTGCCCGTCTACGGTCCCGAGGGCACCGAAAGGCGCCTGACCACGGCCTACGACGACGTCCCCGACGAGCGCTCGATGAGCGAGGTCTTCGACTTCCGGACCCTGAAGTCCGGCACCTTCGAGATCGGCCCCTTCCGGGTCCGTACCGAGCGGGTCAGCCACCCGGTCGAGTCGTACGGCATCCGCATCGAGCACGGCGGCCGCTCGCTCACGTACTCCGGCGACACCGGGGTCTGCTCCGAGCTGGGCCTGCTCGCCGAGGGCGCCGACCTCTTCCTGTGCGAGGCCTCCTTCACCCACGGCAAGGAGGACGTCCCGGACCTCCACCTCAACGGGCGCGAGGCCGGGGAGTACGCCCGGGACGGCGGGGTCGGCCGGCTCGTGCTCACCCACATCCCGCCGTGGACGGACGCCGAGCAGAACCTCGCCGACGCCCGCGCGGTCTACGACGGCCGGGTCGACCTGGCGTACCCGGGAGCCGTCTACGAGGTCTGAGGACCGCCGCCGCCCAGGGCAGGGCGGCATCCACCGCCGGGCGCGGGGGGCCCCCCGGGGCCCGCTTCCCAACGCGGCGGGGGCCGGGGGTCGGGGGGGTGGGCCCCGGGGGGGGGCCCCCGGGGGGGGGGCGTC
>NZ_JBHXSC010000109.1:0-14146 GCF_042716505.1 Streptomyces sp. NPDC058674 | reverse complement strand
AGACTTCCTCCACACCTACAACCACCACCGCTGCCACACCGCACTCGACGGCAAGCCACCCATCAGCCGTGTGAACAACGCTGCGGGTCAATACAACTAGGCCCTGTCGTCAAAGTCCCGCCTGGCCCTACTTTGACGACAGGACCTGGCGGGCCCGGCGCGGTCAGTCCGCGGGTTTGGGCGGGCGGCCCCGCCGCGGGACGGGCGCCAGGGCCGGGGGGAGGCGGCCGGCCTCGGAGAGGGCGCGGCGGAGCAGGAAGTCGATCTGGGCGTTGGCGCTGCGCAGTTCGTCCCCCGCCCAGCGGGCCAGGGCGTCGTACACCTGCGGGTCGAGGCGCAGCAGCACTTGCTTGCGTGCCGGGCGACCCGCGCCGGACCGCCCGGAACCGGGCCCCGGGTCGGCCGGGGGCGGCGTGCTGCCGGGCGGGGTCACTGGTAGAGGGTGCCCGTGTTGAGAACCGGCTGGGCGGCGCGGTCCCCGCACAGGACCACCATCAGGTTCGAGACCATGGCGGCCTTGCGCTCGGCGTCCAGTTCCACGATGTCCTCCTCCTGCAGGCGGGTCAGGGCGAGCTCGACCATGCCCACCGCGCCCTCCACGATCTGCTTGCGGGCGGCGACGACCGCGCCGGCCTGCTGGCGCTGGAGCATCGCGGAGGCGATCTCCGGAGCGTACGCGAGGTGCGTGAAGCGGGACTCGATGATGTGCACACCGGCCGCGTCGACCCGGGTGCGCAGCTCCACCGCCAGCTTCTCGGTGATCTCCTCGGCGTTCCCGCGCAGCGAGAGGCCGCCCTCCTCGTGGGCGTCGTAGGGGTACTCGATCGCGATGTGCCGGACCGCGGCCTCGGTCTGGGTCTCGACGAACTCGGTGAAGTCGTCGACCTCGAAGACGGCGCGCGCCGTGTCCTCGACGCGCCACACCACGACGGCCGCCAGCTCGATCGGGTTGCCGTAGGCGTCGTTGACCTTCAGGACGGCCGTCTCGTGGTTGCGGACCCGGGTGGAGATCTTCTCCCGCGAGGTGAGCGGGTTGACCCAGCGCAGCCCGTCCGCGCGGAGGGTGCCCCGGTAGCGGCCGAAGAGCTGGACCACGCGGGCCTCGCCCGGCGCCACCGTGTTCAGTCCCGTCAGCGCGACGAGGGAGCCCAGGGTCAGCAGGACGCCGCCGGCTATGAGGCACGCCTTGACGGCGGCCCCGGCCGCCACGGCGCCGGCCGCGATCAGTCCCGCTCCGGCGGCCATGCCCGCCAGGCCGAGCAGCAGTGCCGGTCCGCCGCCCACGCTGCGCGCGGTGAACTCCCGTACCGAGTCCGGTGCCATGGTCGTATCCGTCATCTTTGCCCCGTTTCGCTTGGCGGCAGCCGGTCGGACTGCCTAGCAAAGTGATATCACCATTTCCCCATACGGCAACCCTTCGGGCTCCGCAAGCGTCGGTTCCACTGGGGTGGGTGCTGATTCTCACGTCCGAATTGGCCGGTATTGGCCAAGAATCACCATCCTTTGTCACAGCCTGCGGTGTTAGCTTCATGAGCTGACGTCGGGGGGGTAATCGAGCGGAGCGGGAGCGATGGGCCGAGCAGAAGCGCGTAAGGCGCAGCAGCAGCGCGGTGCGCTGCAGGCGCCGAGCGGAAGCGGCAAGGGCAAGGGGAGCGCCGGCCGGCGCAGCGGCATAGGCCGCTTCTTCACCTGGAAGAAGATCCTCGGGACGTTCCTCCTGGGAACCCTGCTCCTGATGGTCGCGGCGGTCGTCCTGTACTTCTCCGTCGACGAGCCCACCGACCCGAACAAGCAGGCCACGCAGCAGAGCAACACCTACAAGTGGGCCGACGGGACGGTCATGGCCCGCGTCGGCGAGACGAACCGCTCGATCGTGCCGATCGACAAGATCCCCGAAGACGTCCAGACCGCGTTCATCGCCATCGAGAACAAGTCCTTCTACCAGGACCAGGGCATCGACGTGATGGGCGTGGCCCGAGGCCTGTTCAACACGGTGCGCGGCAAGGGCACCGCCGGCGGCTCGACCATCACCCAGCAGTACGTCAAGAACTACTACCTGACGCAGGACCAGTCGGCGACCCGCAAGGTCCGGGAGCTCATCATCTCCCTCAAGGTCGACCAGCGGATGAAGAAGCCCGAGATCCTCGCCGGCTACCTGAACACCAACTTCTACGGCCGCAACGCGTACGGCATCCAGGCCGCCGCCCAGGCCTACTACGGCGTCGACGCCGACAAGCTCACGCTGGAACAGGGCGCCTACCTCGCCGCCGTGGTCCAGGCCCCCAGCCAGTACGACCTGGCGACCGCCGGCCCCAACGGCCGGAGGCTGGTCACGATCCGCTTCAACGCCGTCCTCGACAACATGGTCGAGATGGGCAAGCTGGACCCGGCCAAGCGCAAGACGATCCAGCTCCAGGAGCCCGTGAAGCCCCGGCCCACCCCGGGCATGGACGGCCAGAAGGGCTACCTGGTCCAGGCCGCCGAGGCCGAGATGAACCGGCAGCACATCACCGACGCCGAGATCGCGGCCGGCGGCTGGGAGATCACGCTCAACATCGACAAGAAGAAGCAGGAGGCGCTGGAGAAGGCGGTCCAGGACGAGCTGGAGTCCAAGCTCGACCGCAAGGACACCAAGAACCGGCCCCAGGACCAGAGCGTCCAGGCCGGCGCCACCTCCGTGGACGCCAAGACCGGTGCGATCGTCGCGATGTACGGCGGCCAGGGCCTGGCGGAGAAGTCCGCGAGCAACGCCCTGCGCACCGACTACCAGCCCGGATCGACCTTCAAGCCGGTCGTGCTGGCCTCCGCGCTGGAGACCGGCGCGACCACCCAGAGCGGCAAGCCGATCACGCCCAACGCCCTCTACGACGGCACCAGCAGGCGCCAGGTCGTCGGCAGCAAGATCCCGTTCAACCCGCAGAACCAGGACGACAAGGACTTCGGCAAGGACATCACCGTCCAGGAGGCCACCAACTTCTCGGTGAACTCCGTCTACGCGCAGATGATCGTGGACGTGAAGCCGCCCGCCGTGAAGAAGACGGCCCTCGCCCTCGGCATGAAGGACCGCGAGGGCTGGCCCGAGGACAAGCCGGCCATGTCGCTCGGCACGATGAGCGCGAACACCGTCGAGATGGCCGCCGTCTACGCCACCCTCGACAACCACGGCAAGAAGGTCACGCCGACCATCATCAAGACCGCCGAGCACAAGGACCGCGAGTACGTGCCCGAGGCGGCCGTCGGCAGCCAGGCCATCAGCCGCCAGACCGCCGACACCGTCACCAGGGTGCTCACCGGCGTCGTCAACGAGGGCTCCGGCAGCAAGGTCAAGAGCAGCGCCTACGAGGCCGCCGGCAAGACCGGCACCACGGAGTCCAACGTGGCCGGATGGTTCACCGGCTACACCCCGGAGCTCGTCACGGTCGTCGCGATGTTCGGCGAGGAGCCGGGCAGCCACCGGCAGGTCACCCTGACCGGCACCGCCGGCGGCGGCCGCGCCGGCGGTTCCAGCTTCCCCGCCGAGATCTGGAAGGCCTACACCCTGGCCGCGCTCAAGGGCGTGCAGACCGGCGAGTTCGACACGTCGGAGGCGGAGATGGGGGCCGTCCAGGCGCCGTCGCGCAGCTTCTCCCCGACGCCCACGCCGAGCCCGTCCTCCGCGCCGCCGCCGGCCACCAGCAGCAGCCCGCCGCCGCCGAGCAGCCCGGACCCGACGAAGAGCGCCACGAAGTCGCCGGACCCGACGAAGAGCGCCACCAAGTCGCCCGATCCGACGAAGAGCGCCACCAAGTCGCCGGACCCGTCGCCCAGGCCCCCGGACCCGCCGCTGTTCCCGTCGCAGCCCGACCGGTGACAGCACGACGACGCCCCCGCAGCCTTCGAGGCTGCGGGGGCGTCGTCGTGAACGGCCCCGCCGGTGCCGCGCAGGTACCGCGGCCCGCTCCGGGGCCGGGGCGTCAACGCCGCTCGGGCGCCCCCGGCAGGGCGAGCTCGAACCAGACCACCTTGCCGCTGCTCAGCCGCGTGGCACCCCAGCGGCGGGCCATCCGGTTCACCAGGAACAGGCCGCGCCCGCCCTCGTCGGTGTCCCGGGCCCGGCGCTGGCGCGGCAGCTGCGGCGAGTCGTCGCCGACCTCGCAGCGCAGGACGTCCGTACGCAGCAGGCGCAGGGTCACGGGCCGCTCGGCGTACCGGACGGCATTGGTGACCACCTCGCTGACCAGCAGCTCCAGCGAGTCGCTCAGCTCCTCCAGGCCCCAGCGGGTCACCGCGCGGCGGGCGAACCGGCGGGCCCGCCCCGGAGCGGTCTCCTCCGGGTCCAGGAACCAGTACGCGACGTCGCTGGGCGCGATCCCGTCGAAACGGGCGGCGAGCAGCGCGATGTCGTCGTCCCGGTCGCCCGGCCCGAGCATGTCCAGCACGTCGTCGCAGAGGGCCTCCAGCGGCGGCGGGTGGTCCAGGCCGGTCAGCTGGGCGGTGGTCGCCAAGCGCTCCCGGAGCTGCTCGATGCCGGTCCACACGTCCCGCAGCCGCGATTCCACCAGGCCGTCGGTGTAGAGGAGCAGAGTGGCCCCCGCGGGCGCGTCCAGCTCCACGGCCTCGAAGTCCACGCCCCCCACGCCGATGGGGGCGCCCGGCGGGACCCGGAGCACCTCGGCACGGCCGCCCAGGTGCAGCAGCACGGGCGGCGGGTGGCCGGCGTTGGCGATGGTGATCCGGTGCGCGACGGGATCGTAGACCGCGTACAGGCAGGTCGCCATCCGGTCCGAACCGAGCCGCTGGGCCTGCTCGTCCAGGTGGTGCAGTACCTCGGCGGGCGGCAGGTCCAGCTGGGCCAGGGTCTGCGCGGTGGTGCGCAGCTGGCCCATGATCGCGGCGGAGGTCATGGAGTGGCCCATGACGTCGCCCACGACGAGCGCGACCCGGCTGCCGGGCAGCGGTATCGCGTCGTACCAGTCGCCGCCGACCCGGGCCGTCTCGGCCGCCGGCAGGTAGCGCGAGGCGAGCCGCACCCCGGTGGGCTGGGGCAGGCTGTCGGGCAGCATCGTGCGCTGGAGTTCGTCGGCGATGTACGCCTCGCGGCCGTACAGGACCGCCTTGTCGATGCCGAGCGCGGTGTGCGTGGCCAGCTGGGCGGCGACCAGCAGGTCGTTCTGCTCGAAGGCGGGCCGCTCGGGGCTGCGCAGGAACACGGCCGCGCCGATCACCCGGCGGCGCCCGCGCAGCGGTGCCAGGACGGCCCGGTTGCCGCGCGGCAGCGGGTGGTCCGCGCCGAGCAGCTCCGGCAGCGCGGCCTTCGCGGCGGCGGAGGACCCGAAGACCGGCCGTACGCCCCGCAGCACCTCGGCGAGCGCCCCGCCGGGGCGGATCTCGCACAGTTCGGCCGCGGGCAGGTCGCCCTGCGGGCCGAGCAGCGGCAGCTGGCTGAAGTCGAGCTCGCCGGCGGCCCCCGCGGCCCCCGCGGACCCGGTCGGTTCCGCCCCGGCGCCGATCGTGCCGCCGATGTCGGTGAGGTCGTCGATCGGCCGGAGCCGGTCGGTGCGCCGGAGCCTGAGGACGACCGGGCCGACGGGGCGTTCGTCACCCACCGGGAGCGGATCGCGCAGGTACACCAGGATGGCGTCCGAGAAGGTCGGCACGGTGGCCCGGCACAGGCCGAGCACGATCTCGTCGAGGTCGATGCCGCGGGCGATGCGGCGGGTGGCCGCGCCGACGAACCGCAGCCGGTCCCCTTCGCGGCGGGCCGCGGAGTCCACGGGCGGGCCGCCCGGTACGCCGGTGCCGCCGCCGTGCCGCCCGTCCTCGCCGGACGGCTCCGCGGCCCCCGCCGGGCTTCCCGCCGCGCTTCCCGCCGGCGCGGCCGCGACGGTGCGTGCGGCTCGGGCGTCCGTGTCCTGCGCCCGCGCCGCGGCTTCCGCGGAGTCGGCGGCGTGGTGGGCACCGGGGGCGCGGCGGGCACCGGCGCCGTGGTGGACGCCGGGGGCCGACTCGCCGCCCGCGGGCGGTCCCGCGGCCATCGAGGGCGCCGTCCGGGCTGCGTCCCGGCTCCCGGCCGCCCCGCCCCGGGCCGGCCCCCGGGCGGCCTCGCCGTCCCGGCCGCGCGCCGCCGGGATCTCGGGGCGGGTCGCCTCGACCGCCGGGACGGCGGCCTTGCCGTGCCCCGGCTCGTCCGTCCCCGCGCCGCCCGACTGGACCGCCGCCTCCGGGCCGCGAGCCGTACGGCGGCGGCCGGGCTCCTCCGGTGCCCTGGCGGCCGCCGCGCCGGAGGCGAAGGGCACGGCGGAGCCGCCCGGGACCGGTGCCGCGGTGGCCGCGGCAGGCTGCGGGCCCTCCTGAGAGGTGGGGTACTCCGTCACGCGTGGAATTCCGTCCGTTTGCGCTCGATGTGCGCTGCACTCAACTCGGTCAGTCGCGGTATACCCGCTCAGCGGCCGGGGCACCATCGCCCCGGACATCCTCCCCCGGACTTCGTCCGCGGGACCCGCCGAACCCGGCCCGGACCCGCCCCCTCGTTGGTATCGCCCCGCCCCGGCCTCCGGTCAAGTTCCTCGTACGGCACGACAATTGCCCACACCCGGCCAGGCCGAGCCGTCCCGCGCGCGCGACCTCGCAAAGGACGATCCTACGTTCGCGACCCAGGGGCGCATCAAGGGTCTCATGAGGTCATATGTGCCGGAGTGCGGTCCCAGTCCTCCGGCAGGGCCGGAACGGACCAGGCGGGATCCGGCCGCCAATCCTGCCATCCGTCGGAGAAGGGCGGCCCCCAGGCCCCGATCAGGTCGACCGCCGCCCGGCCCGCGTCCCGGACCCGGCGCGCCTGTTCACGGTCCATCAGGCCGGCCCGCTGCGCCTGCGCGAACTCGTCCTCGTCGAGCCACTTCCAACTGCGGTCCGGGTGCACGGCGATGTCGAGGAAGTGGTCCTCGGAGTCCACCCCGCCCGCCCAACGGGTGCGGGGCTCCTCCAGGTTCACGTACCAGTTCTTGAAGCGCCAGCCGCGCTCCCAGAACAGCCACACGGAGAACGGGTCGCCCGGCCGGGCCAGTTTCAGCACCCCGGTGCCGAACCAGCGCGCACGCACGGTGGTCCGCGGCGCGGTGTAGCGGGTGGCGAGCGGCTCCGCGTGCACGGGCGTCCCGTCGGCCAGCACCGGCTTGACGCACTCGGTGCCGGGGGCCATCCAGACGGCCAGCAGCTCGTCGGTGTCCCGCACCACGGTCACCGGCCGGCAGATGTGCACGCCGCCCCGGTGCCCCGGTGCGTGGTCGCGGTAGCGCCAGAGGATCTGCTCCCCGGGCGACCAGCGCGCGGCGCGCGCGTCGCCCGGCTCCGCGCCGCCGCGCGCGGCGGCGCCCCCGGGACGGAAGGTACCTGTCATGCGCAGATCTTAGGGCGGCGTCCCGCGCCCCCGCTGCGGTGCAGGTCACCGACGGGGTCGGGGACGGCATTCGACCGGATCCGGACCCCGCCCGGGGGCGCCGGGAGGCGTCTCAGGGGCGGGTCATGCGCAGCACGTCGAGGGCCTCGTCGAGCTGCTCCAGGGTCAGCGCGCCCCGGTCCACGTAGCCGGACTCCAGGACGACCTCGCGGATCGTCTTGCGTTCGGCGAGGGCCTTCTTGGCGACCTTGGCGGCCTCCTCGTAGCCGATGTAGCGGTTCAGCGGGGTCACCACGGAGGGGGAGGATTCGGCGTACTCCCTGGCCCGCGCCGTGTTGGCGGTGATTCCGTCGACCGTCCGGTCGGCGAGCAGACGGCTCGCGCTGCCGAGCAGCCGGATCGATTCGAGCAGGTTCCGCGCCATCACCGGAAGCATCACGTTGAGCTCGAAGTTGCCGGCCGCGCCCGCCACGGCGACGGCCGCGTCGTTCCCCATCACCTGGGCGGCGACCATCAGGACGGCTTCCGGCACGACCGGATTGACCTTCCCCGGCATGATCGAGGACCCCGGCTGGAGATCCGGGAGATTGATTTCGGCCAATCCGGTGCGTGGTCCCGAGGCCATCCAGCGCAGGTCGTTGGAGATCTTGGTGAGCGAGACGGCGACCGTCCGGAGCATCCCCGAGGTCTCCACCAGCGCGTCCCGGGCCCCCTGGGCCTCGAAGTGGTTGCGGGCCTCGGTCAGCGGCAGGCCGGTGGCGGTGGCGACCTCGGCGATCACCGCGGCGGAGAAGCCGGGCGGGGTGTTGATGCCGGTGCCCACCGCGGTGCCGCCCAGCGGCAGCTCGGACAGGCGGGGCAGGGCCGCGCGCAGCCGTTCGACGCCGTAGCGGATCTGGACCGCGTACCCGCCGAACTCCTGCCCCAGGGTGACCGGGGTGGCGTCCATCAGGTGGGTCCGCCCGGCCTTGACCACGTCCGCGAACTCGACGGCCTTGCGCTCCATCGCGGCGGCGAGGTGCTCCAGGGCCGGGATCAGCTCGCCGGTGACGGCGGCGGTGGCGGCGATGTGGATGGAGGACGGGAAGACGTCGTTGGAGCTCTGGGAGGCGTTGACGTGGTCGTTGGGGTGGACCTCGCGGCCGAGCCGCTCGGCGGCCAGCGTGGCGATCACCTCGTTGGCGTTCATGTTGGACGAGGTCCCGGAGCCGGTCTGGAAGACGTCGACCGGGAAGTGCTCGTCCCAGCGGCCGTCCGCCACCTCCTCGGCGGCGGAGCGGACCGCCTCGGCGATGTCCGGGTCCAGGACGCCGAGCCGGGCGTTGACCACGGCCGCGGCGGCCTTGATCCGGGCCAGCGCGGCGATGTGGGCGCTCTCCAGGCGCTGCCCGGAGACGGGGAAGTTCTCCACCGCGCGCTGGGTCTGCGCGCGCCATTTGGCGTGCACGGGCACCCGTACGTCGCCCATGGAGTCGTGCTCGGTCCGGAACCCTTCGGCCTGCTGGTGCTCTGTCATGTTCGTGACCTCCTCAGAAAGTTGAGCAATTGTCTTGTTCGAAGTGTTCCCAACTCCCCTACCGGCCAGTAAATACCGTGGGTATCACTGACTTCCGGGGAGGCGTTCATGGCACGTGCACGTACGAAGTCCAGGCTCAGATCTACCGTCGCCGCGGCTGCGGTCCTCGCGGCCGCCCTGGGGGGCGTCACCGCCGTCACCCCCGTGGCCCAGGCGGCGGCCCCCGCGGCCGCCGTCACCCCCCTGCCGCCCCAGCTGGAGGCGATCCGCGCCGCGGAGGCCGTCAAGATCTACGGGGACGCGGCCGTCCGGCCGCCGGACCAGCGTAGGACCGGGCTGATCTCGCTCGGCGACAGCGAGATATCGGGCGAGGGCATCGGCAGCTACGACCCCGCCACGAACACGCCGAACAACCAGTGCCACCGCTCACCGGACTCCGCCATCCACCGCACCGGCATCCAGGCCGACCTCACCTTCAACGTCGCCTGCTCCGGCGGGTACACCGGCAACATCAGGATCGGCGGCAGCAAGCAGTACGCCGACGAGCTGGTGCAGAGCGACAACCTGGCCATCAAAGCACGCAACACGAGGATCAAGATGGTCCTGCTGGTCGCCGGGGCCAACGACGACCTCCAGTTCGGCCCGGTCATGACCGACTGCGTCACCCGCTGGTTGCTCAGCCAGGGCGCCTGCGAGGCCAAGTACGGCCCCGGCTGGCAGGCGCGCGTCGACGGCCTGCGGCCCAAGGTCGAGGCCACCGTCGCGGACCTCAAGACGGTCATGCGCGACGCGGGCTACGCCGACACCGACTACAAGCTGGTCGTCATGGGCTACCCGAGCCCCATCGGCC
This sequence comes from Streptomyces sp. NPDC058674, assembly GCF_042716505.1. Classification (NCBI taxonomy): domain Bacteria; kingdom Bacillati; phylum Actinomycetota; class Actinomycetes; order Kitasatosporales; family Streptomycetaceae; genus Streptomyces; species Streptomyces sp. NPDC058674. The sequence goes on along the minus strand of NZ_JBHXSC010000109.1, from coordinate 4,405 downwards.
CCGACTTCCACGACAACCCGAACTTCCCCGGCAAGCTCCCCGGCGGCTGCGCCGGCTACGACTCCGACGCCACCTGGGGCCGCAACCACGCGGTGCCCGCCTTCGAGAAGGGGATGCGGGCGGCGGCCCTCGCCGCCGGCGCGGTCTACCTCGACAACTCCCGGCTCTTCCACGGACACGAGGTCTGCATGGAGGACCCCTGGGCCCGCGGTCTCTACCTGGACCTCGGGGACCACTTCCCCTGGGACGAGAACACCGCCCGCCAGTCCTTCCACCCCAACTACCGCGGCCACGGCGCATTCGCGTCCTGCCTGACCCAGCTCTACGCCTCGGGCCTGCGCGAGGCCTCCTGCGCGGACCCGGCGAGCACCGGCACGCCGGTCCTTCAGGCCGGGGCCTGGGACGACCTGTACAAGCCCCTGAGGAACGAGGGCACCGGCACCTGCCTCGACGCCGCCGGCGGCTCCAGCGCCAACGGCACCAAGGTGGCGGGCTGGGACTGCCACGGCGGACGCAACCAGACCTGGTGGTACGACGCGGCCCGCAGGTCCGTCCACCTCGGACTGACCCAGGACCGCTGCCTGGACGTCCCCGGAGCCGTCTACGGCGCCGGCACCGCCGTGGTCCTGTGGAACTGCCACGGCGGCGCGAACCAGCAGTTCGTCCGTGACGGCGCCACCCTGCGCCCCGCGGCCTCCCCGGGCACCTGCCTGACGGTCGCCGCCGGCCGCGACCCGCTGCGCCTGCAGGCCTGCAACGGCTCGGCCGGCCAGCGCTTCGCGTAACCGTCCCCGCGCCACCGGCCCCTGCACCACCAGCCCCCGCACCACCCGCCCCGCACGCCCGGCCGGCGCACCCCGGCCGGGTGTCACAGGTCCCGCAGCAGCTTGCGCACCTCACGCGGCCGGTTGGTGATGAGGGTGTCCACGCCGAGCCGCACGCACAGCTCGACGTCCTCCGGCTCGTCCACGGTCCACACCCGCACGGACAGCCCCCGGCGCCGCAGCCGGCCCACCAGTCCCGGATCGCGGCGTACGAGGTCGATCCCCGGGCCCGCGTGCGTCGCGTACGGCGGGCGGACCGGCCGCAGCCGCCGCTCCATCAGGTACACGGCGGGCAGGCCCGGCGCCGTCCGGTGCAGCCGGGTCAGCGCGGTGCGGGAGAAGCTCATCACCTCGATCCGCCCCGACGCGCCGTCCGCCAGCCCGTACTCCCGCAGCACCCGCACCAGTTCGGCCTCCAGCAGGCCGCCGGCGAGCGTCGGGTGCTTGGTCTCCACGGCGAGCCCCACCGGCCGCGGCGCGGCCAGGGCCTCCCGCAGCAGGTCCTCGAAGAGCAGCACCCGGGACCCGGCGTGCCCCTCGCCCTTCCACGCCCCGAAGTCCAGCGCGGCGAGCTCCGCGTAGGTCAGCGCGGAGACCGCGCCCCGCCCGTCGGAGGTCCGCTCCACCCGCCGGTCGTGCACGCACACGAGCCGGCGGTCCGCAGTGAGCCGTACGTCGCACTCCAGCGCGTCGGCCCCGTCCGCGACGGCCTGCCGGTAGGCGGCGAGCGTGTGCTCCGGATGCTCGTGGGAGGCCCCGCGGTGGGCGACCACGCGGACGGCGCGGGCGGCGCGGAGGGAGGACGCGGCAGTCATGCGGGGATCCTTGCGAACCGGGGTGAACGGCCCGGTGCGGGCCTGTGTCCCCGACGTTAACCGGATGCCCGCGCCCTCCCGGGTGCGGCGGGGCCGAGCCGTGCCGGAGCCCCTCCGCCGATCGGCGCAACGCGCGGAGCCCCCGCGCCGGACGGCGCGGGGGCCCTTCGCCGCGGTGCGCTACAGACCCGGGCCGCGGACCGGGATGTGGGTGAACGTCGGGGCCGGCGCCGGGTCCTGGAAGAAGTCGTTGCCCTTGTCGTCGACGACGATGAAGGCCGGGAAGTCCTCGACCTCGATCCTCCAGACCGCCTCCATGCCCAGCTCCTCGTACTCCAGGACCTCGACCTTCTTGATGCAGTCCTGGGCGAGGCGCGCCGCCGGGCCGCCGATCGAGCCCAGGTAGAAGCCGCCGTGCGCGGCGCAGGCCTTCGTGACCTGCTGCGAGCGGTTGCCCTTGGCCAGCATGACCTTGGAGCCGCCCGCCGCCTGGAACTGCTCCACGTACGAGTCCATGCGCCCGGCCGTGGTCGGGCCGAAGGAGCCGGAGGCGTAGCCCTCGGGGGTCTTCGCGGGGCCGGCGTAGTAGACCGGGTGGTCCTTCAGGTACTGCGGCATCTCCGCGCCCGAGTCGAGCAGCTCCTTGATCTTGGCGTGCGCGATGTCGCGCGCCACGACCAGCGGTCCGGTGAGGGACAGGCGGGTCTTCACCGGGTGCTCGGTCAGCGTCGCCAGGATCTCGTCCATCGGCCGGTTCAGGTCGATGGAGACCACGCCGGCCTCCTCGCTGAGGTGCTCGTCCGTGGTCTCGGGCAGGAAGCGCGCCGGGTCCCTCTCCAGCTGCTCCAGGAAGACGCCCTCGGCAGTGATCTTGGCGGTGGCCTGGCGGTCCGCCGAGCAGGACACGGCGATGGCGACCGGCAGGGACGCGCCGTGGCGGGGCAGGCGCACCACGCGGACGTCGTGGCAGAAGTACTTGCCGCCGAACTGCGCGCCGATGCCGATCTTCTGGGTCAGTTCGAAGACCTGCTGCTCCAGGGCCTCGTCGCGGAAGCCGTGGCCGAGCGGCGAGCCCTCGCGCGGCAGCTCGTCCAGGTAGTGCGCGGAGGCGTACTTGGCGGTCTTGAGCGCGTGCTCGGCGGAGGTGCCGCCGACCACGATCGCCAGGTGGTAGGGCGGGCAGGCCGCCGTGCCGAGCGAGCGGATCTTCTCCTCCAGGAACTTCATCATGGAGGCCTCGTTGAGGACCGCCTTCGTCTCCTGGTAGAGGAAGGACTTGTTGGCGCTGCCGCCGCCCTTGGCCATGAAGAGGAACTTGTACGCGCCGCCGTCGGTCGCGTAGAGCTCGATCTGCGCGGGCAGGTTCGAGCCGGTGTTCTTCTCCTCCCACATGCTGAGGGGCGCCATCTGCGAGTAGCGCAGGTTCAGGCGCGTGTAGGCGTCGTAGATCCCGCGCGAGAGCGCCGCCTCGTCGCCTCCGGCCGTCAGCACGTTCTGGCCGCGCTTGCCCATCACGATGGCGGTGCCGGTGTCCTGGCACATCGGCAGGACGCCGGCCGCCGCGATGTTGGCGTTCTTCAGCAGGTCCAGGGCCACGAACTTGTCGTTGGCGCTCGCCTCGGGGTCGTCGATGATCCGCCGCAGCTGCGCGAGGTGCGCGGGGCGCAGGAAGTGCTGGATGTCGTGGATCGCCTCTTCGGCGAGCTTGCGCAGCGCCTCCGGCTCGACCTTGAGGAACGTACGGCCGTCCGCCTCGACGGTGGACACTCCCTCGGCGGTCACCAGCCGGTAGGGGGTGGTGTCCTCGCCCAGGGGCAGCAGGTCGGTGTACGCGAACTCCGGCATTGGGGCCATTCCTCACTCGGCAGACAGCACTGACGACCAATTGGCAGCGCAGTCCACCAGCGTAGGACCTCCCCGGGAGCCGGTGGTTGTGAGGTAGGGCTCACTGGGCAGTATCGCGATCTATCGTGTCTCGCTATGCTGGTCGCGTGGATCTGGAAAAGCACCCCGCAGCCCCCGCCCCCGTGCCCGCCCCGGCCCAGGCCGGACTGCGCGCCTCCGACGCCGACCGGGACCGGATCGCGCAGATCCTCGGCGACGCCGTCGCCGAGGGCCGGCTGACCGCCGAGGAGCACTCCGAGCGCCTGGACACCCTCTACGCCGTCAAGACGGTGGGGGAGCTGGAGGTGCTCGTACGCGACCTGCCCGCGCCCGGCGGCGCCGCGGCGGCCGGGCCCGCCTACCCGTCCGCTCCGTCGGCCGGCGCGGACGAGACCGTCGTCTCCGTGTGCAGCAGCTCCGCGCGCAAGGGCCGCTGGCGGCCGGGGGCGCGCACGCGAGCCGTCTCGGTCATGGGCGACATCAGCATCGACCTCACCCAGGCGGTCTTCGAGCAGCAGGTCACCGAGATCAACGTGACCTGCGTGCTCGGCAACGTCGAGATCGTGGTCCCGGAGAACGTCACCCTGCGCGGCTACGGCAGCGGGGTCCTCGGCAACTTCGAGGTGCGCGGCGAGGCCCGCGGCGAGACCGATCCGCAGGCACCCGTGGTGATCGTCCGCGGCTTCGCCCTGCTGGGCAACATCGAGGCCCGCCCCAAGGCCGGCGCCCGCCTGGTCGACCTGGCCGACAAGTTCCGCAAGCGCTCGGGCGGCTGACTCCCGCCGCGCCGGCGGGCGGGCGAGATCCGGCCGGGCGCGCTGCGGACCCGCGGGCCGGGCGAGCGCCGCCCGCGGGTCCGGTGCGCGCCGCGCCGTCGGCCGG
>NZ_JBHXSC010000108.1:0-14309 GCF_042716505.1 Streptomyces sp. NPDC058674 | reverse complement strand
GCCCTGTCCGCGGGGGCGGCGACCTTGCCCATGGCCGTCGGGGCGACCGTCTGCGCGCCGCTGTCCGGCCATCTGGTCGGCCGCCTCGGAGCGCGGCCGCCGCTCGTGCTGGGCGGGGGGTTCATCACGGCCGGCGGACTCTGCCTGGTGGGGCTGGACCGGGACACCGGCGTGCCCCTGCTCATGCTGGCCCATCTGCTCATCGGCATCGGCTTCGGCTTCGCCAACGCCCCGATCACCAACACCGCGGTGAGCGGACTCCCGGCCCACCGCGCCGGCGTGGCCGGGGCGATCACGTCCACCGCGCGCCAGTTCGGCTCCGCGGTCGGCATCGCCGTGGCCGGAGGCCTGGTCGCGCAGACCGGTCCGGAGGCTCTGGCGCACGCGTCACGGCCCGGCTGGGTGCTGGTGGCGGCCTGCGGACTGTCCTTGCTGCTCGTGGCCCGCGCCGCGCAGCCGGGACGGTCCCGCGGGCTGCGAGCAGCGCCACCCGCCGCACCCCTTCGGGCGAAAACCGGATGAGACCCTGTTCCCCGCGCTCCGGAGGGAGCCAGGGTCTCTTCGGGCGCGGGGTGTCGGCGCCGGTCAGTCGTTCAGTACGTGCTTCCCCAGCCGGCTGACCATGGCGGGGTCGCGGTGGTCGAAGAACAGCGACGCTCCGGTGTCCAGCGTGGCGACGGCCGCCATCTCGTCGGCGGTGAGCTCGAAGTCGAAGACGTCGAGGTTCTCGGCCATGCGCTCGGGCCGCACCGACTTGGGGATGACCACGACGCCGCGCTGGACGAGCCAGCGCAGCACGACCTGCGCCACCGACTTCCCGTGCGCGGCCGCGATCCCGCCGAGCACCGCATGGGTGAAGAGGCCGTTGCGGCCTTCCGCGAAGGGACCCCAGGACTCGATCTGCACGCCCAGCTCGCCCATGAGCTGCTGGTCGGCTGCGCGCTGGTGGAAGGGGTGGGTCTCGACCTGGTTGACCGTCGGCACGGTCTCGTTGTGGTCGATCAGGTCCACGAGCCGGTCGCCGTGGAAGTTGGAGACGCCGATGGCCCGGACGAGCCCTTGGCGGTGAAGGGCCTCCATGGCACGCCAGGAGCCGTAGACGTCGCCGTAGGGCTGGTGGATCAGGTACAGGTCGAGGTGGTCGAGGCCGAGCTTGTGCAGCGAGGTCTGGAAAGCGCGCCCGGCCCTGTCCTCGCCGGCGTCCGACACCCACAACTTGGTGGTGACGAAAAGGTCCTGGCGCGGGATGCCACTGGACTTGATCGCACGGCCGACGGCCTCCTCGTTGCCGTAGGCGGCCGCGGTGTCGAGGGAGCGGTAGCCTGCGGCGAGCGCGTCGCCGACGGCCCGCTCGGTCTCCTCGGGCGGGATCTGGTAGACGCCGAAGCCGAGGACGGGCATCTCGACGCCGTTGTTGAGGGTGACGGTCTGCATGCGGGGGTCCTTGCGTCGTCGGGTGGGAGCGTGGACAGGGGGCCGGCGTCATGCCCCGGGAGCCCGGTACCGGTCGTACTCCACCCGGCGCGGGGCCTTCGGCGTTTCGTCCCTGAGGACTGCCCGCGCGGGGCGGGAAAAGCGCGGGCGCCGCCCCCGGGTCCCCCGAACAGCCGGGGAGGACGACCGCCACGGCCCACAGTCGCCCGGTGAACGGACCGTCCCGGCGGGCGCCACCGACCCGGCTGCGGCCGGGACATGGGTTTGCTCCGACGAGCTGCGAAGATCTACATTCTCGCCGCATGACTATGTCACGCAGGACGATCATCAAGGGTATGGCGGCCGCGCCGTTCGTCAGCGCGGCCGGCGCCGCCCTGGCCCCCGCCACGGCCCGGGCGGGCACCCTCATCCCCGCGCAGTTCAAGCTGGTCGAGCGGACGTCCAACGCCTCGGGCCAGTTCGCGGACCACATCGCGGACCTGGCGCGGGTCCTGCCCGCCGCGGGGATCTCCGAGGTCCTCGCCACCGCCAACCGCCCGGCGGTCCGGCTCACTTCGGCGCCGGCCGGTGTCGGCGCCGCCTTCTCGCACGGGTTCGCCTGGAACCCCGGCGACCAAGGCGCGGTCGAATGGGTCCCGCAGGGGATCACCACCAGCGCCGACGCGCTCGGCGCCGGCCTGTGGCCCGCGGGCGGCAAGCGGGTGGTCCTGGTGTCCTGGTACTTCGAGGCCGACACGAACGGGGACGAGGTGAACGAGTTCGCGGTCGACAAGGGCATCCGCATCAGCTTCGTCGACTACAGCTCGGCCTCCGCGCCGGTGTACCGGCACGTCCTGCTCGTGGAGCCCGTGCGCGCGGCCGACGGCACGGCCACCTACGAACCCGTCCGCAAGCACGCGGGCGGCATCGTGTGGTACGGGAACCTGCTGTACGTCGTCGACACGTACAAGGGGCTGCGGGTCTTCGACCTGGACCGGATGTTCGAGGTCAGCACCGGCCTTCCGGACGTCTGCGGGAAGCACACGGACGGCAGCCACCACGCGTACGACTACCGGTTCGTGGCCCCGCAGATCGCCGCCTACGACAACACCGGCACCCTGCTGCGCTTTTCGGCGGTCGGCCTCGACCGCGCGTCGAGCCCGGACAGCATCACCGTCACCGAGTACGCCACCAGCCTGACCGCCCCCGTCGTGGACTACTCGGGCACCGGGTGGAACGGCGACGGCACCAAGGTCACCACCCCCAAGATCGTGCGGTGGCCCCTCGACTACAAGACGCGCAAGCTCGCCTCCACCACCGCGACGGAGGCGGTCACGGTGAAGCAGGGGAAGATCCAGGGGGTGGTCTCCCGCCGGAACAAGCACCACCTGTCGTGCAGCGACGGGCCGTCCTCGCCAGGCTCCCTGCGGACGGTCGCCTCGGGCGCCGACACGCCCTCCACCATCGCCGGCCTCGACGTCGGCTGCGAGGACCTCAGCTTCCACAGCGGCACCACCGCCGACTGGGCGTACCGCGAGTCCGTGATCTGGAACCTGAGCGAGTACGCGGGCCGGCGGGCGGTGTACGCGGTCTTCGCCGACGGCTCCTGACGTACCGAAGCCCCTGGCGGAGGCTCCGTCACGCGGTCGGCGGGGGCGTCCAGCGCGGGTCGCGCCCGCTCAGCCCGACCGCCCGGTCCAGCAGCGGGGCCCCGTGGTCCGGTGCCCGGTCAGGGGGGCGGGGCGACCTCCACGCGCCGGCTGTCGCCGTCGCTGAGGAACGCGGCCAGCGCCTGCCCCTGTTCGGCCACCGCCTCGCGGTCGGCCGGGCGGAAGCCGCGCAGCGGGGTGACAACCACGGCGCCGTCCCTGACGTTCCAGGTCGCGGCGGAGCGGCCGTCGACCAGGACGACCCGGGCGCCGGTGACGGGCAGGCCGCGGTGGGCGTCGTCGATGATGCGGGTGCGGTCGTGGTAGCCGAGGACCGCGTTGTCGAACGACGGCAGGAAGCGCACCGGGGCGGGCGTGTCGGGGTCGGGGCGCGGCGCGTCGGGGAGGTCCAGCAGTTCCCGGCCGCGCTCGTCGCGGAAGGAGACCAGCTCCCCGCGTACCGAGGCGACCGCCGCCGGCAGTCCGGTGAGCCCGCACCAGGCGCGCAGGTCGGCCGAGGCGGCCGGACCGTAGGCGGCCAGGTAGCGCCGCACCAGCGCTTCGCCGACCGGATCGCACCCCTTCGGGGAGGGTGGGGCGATCTCGCGGCCCAGCCAGGAGGAGAGCGGGACGTTGCGCACTCCCCCCTTGGTGCGCCACAGCCCGCGCGGCGGTGTCTGCACCACCGGGACGAGGGCGGCGATCACCATCTCCCCCAGTGCCCGCGGTCCCGGCTCCGGCCAGCGCCCGGCCAGCGCGCGGGCGACTTCACCCGTCGAGCGGGGCTCGCCGTCGGCCAGGAGCGTGCGGCCCGCCGCCGCGAGCGCGTCGAGGTCCACGCCGTCGAGCTCGCGGCGGTAGGTGCCGAGGACGCGTCCGCGCAGCATGGTGTCGTGCCGGGCCCGCCAGGCCAGGGCGTCGTCGGCGGTGACGAGGTGGACCGTGCGGCGCATGAGGTGGGTGCGCACCACGGCCCGCCCGGTCAGCAGGTCCGAGAGGCCCGACGGGTCGAAGGCGTGCAGTCTCGACCAGAGCCCGACGAACGGCTCCTGCGGTTCCTGGGCCTGCATCCCGCCGAGGTGCGCGACGGCGTCGAGGACCGGTAGCCGGGCCCGGTCGAGCAGCAACTGGCGGGCCAGGGTGGCACGGTTGAGCGCCCGGGTGCCGAGGACGCTCACCGGGCCGCCCCGCCGCCCGCTCGTCGGACGTGGTCCTGGTCGCCGGTGTTCACCGGCTCGCGCTTCCTCATGGTGGCGCCGTTCTCCTCGGTTGCGGTACGTGCCCGGTCCTCGCCCGGATCTTCCTCGTCGTCCGGGATGAGAACGACTGTCCCGGCAGAAGAGGTCAGGAGGTGGCCGCTACCCGGGGCAGCATGGAGTCATGCCCACAACCTCAGCCCGCCTGCTGTCCCTGCTCTCGCTGCTCCAGGCACGACGGGACTGGCCCGGGGCGCTGCTGGCCGAGCGGCTGGACATCAGCCCGCGCACCGTACGCCGGGATGTCGACCGCCTGCGCGAGCTCGGCTATCCCGTGGTGTCCGCCAAGGGACCCGACGGCGGGTACCGGCTCGAAGCCGGCGCGGACCTGCCCCCGCTGCTGTTCGACGACGAGCAGGCCGTCGCCCTGGCCGTCGCACTGCAGACCGCCACCGCCAGCGGAGCCGGCATCGGGGAGGCGGCGGCGCGCGCACTGGCCACCGTCCGGCAGGTCCTGCCGGCCCGGTTGCGCGGGCGCGTGGACGCCCTCCGGGTCGTCGCCGTCGAGCGGCGCGCGGCTCGGCCGGCCCCGCCGGTGGACGGCGCCGTGCTGATGGCGCTGGGCGGTGTCGTCCACGCGGGCGAGGTGCTGCGCTTCGACTACGCCCCCGTCTCTTCCGCCGGGTCCGCCGGGGGCGCCGGGTCCGCGGGGGAATCGGGGGACGCCGGGTCGTGCGAGGGCGGCGGTCGCGGCGGGTCCGTTCCGCGCCGGGCGGAGCCCCACCACCTCGTCACCTGGGGCGGGCGCTGGTACCTCGTCGCCTGGGACCTGGACCGTGCGGACTGGCGCACCTTCCGTGTGGACCGGATCACCCCGAAGATCCCGACGGGGCCCCGCTTCGCCCGGCGCGACGTGCCCGGAGGCGATGTGGCCGCCTTCGTCGCCCGCCGGTTCCAGGGCTCCGACGGCCCGGGCGACTGGCCGTGCCGTGGCGAGGTGGTCCTCGGCCTCCCGGCCGCCGAGGTCTCCCCGTACGCGGCCGACGGCGTCGTCGAGGAGCTGGGCCCGGACCGCTGCCGGCTCGTCCTCGGCTCGTGGTCGTGGGCCGGCCTGGCCGCCACCGTCGGCAGGTTCGACGCGGACATCGAGGTGGTCGGTCCGCCCGAACTCCGGGAGGCCTTCGCCCGCCTCGCCCGCCGCTGCGCCCGGGCCGCGAAGGGCCCGCACCCCGCGCCGCCGCGCTCTCCCCGCGACGTGTAGCCGCCCCGTCTTTGCATGACCATGCATGGTGATGCATACTCTTGCCTATGTCTAAGGTCCTCACCTCCCTTCCCGCCGGCGAGCGCGTCGGCATCGCCTTCTCAGGCGGTCTCGACACCTCGGTCGCGGTCGCGTGGATGCGCGACAGGGGCGCCGTCCCGTGCACCTACACCGCCGACATCGGCCAGTACGACGAGCCCGACATCGCCTCCGTCCCCGGCCGCGCGAAGGCCTACGGCGCCGAGATCGCACGCCTGGTCGACTGCCGCGCCGCGCTGGTGGAGGAGGGTCTGGCCGCGCTGACCTGCGGTGCGTTCCACATCCGCTCCGGCGGGCGGGCGTACTTCAACACCACCCCGCTCGGCCGGGCCGTCACGGGCACCCTCCTGGTCCGGGCGATGCTCGAGGACGACGTACAGATCTGGGGCGACGGCTCGACCTTCAAGGGCAACGACATCGAGCGGTTCTACCGGTACGGCCTGCTCGCCAACCCGCACCTGCGCATCTACAAGCCCTGGCTGGACGCGGACTTCGTGACCGAGCTCGGGGGCCGCAAGGAGATGTCGGAGTGGCTGCTCGCCCACGAGCTGCCCTACCGCGACAGCACGGAGAAGGCGTACTCCACCGACGCCAACATCTGGGGCGCCACCCACGAGGCCAAGACCCTGGAGCACCTGGACACCGGCGTGGAGACCGTCGAGCCGATCATGGGCGTGCGGTTCTGGGACCCCTCGGTCGAGATCGCCACCGAGGACGTGACGATCGGTTTCGACCAGGGCCGTCCGGTGACGGTCAACGGCAAGGAGTTCGCCTCCCCCGTCGACCTGGTGATGGAAGCGAACGCCATCGGCGGCCGGCACGGCATGGGCATGTCGGACCAGATCGAGAACCGGATCATCGAGGCCAAGAGCCGCGGCATCTACGAGGCGCCCGGCATGGCCCTCCTGCACGCGGCGTACGAGCGCCTCGTCAACGCGATCCACAACGAGGACACCCTCGCCCAGTACCACAACGAGGGACGGCGCCTCGGCCGGCTGATGTACGAGGGCCGCTGGCTGGACCCGCAGGCGCTGATGGTGCGCGAGTCGCTGCAGCGCTGGGTGGGCGCGGCCGTCACCGGCGAGGTGACGCTGCGGCTGCGGCGCGGCGACGACTACTCGATCCTCAACACCACGGGCCCGGCGTTCAGCTACCACCCGGACAAGCTGTCCATGGAGCGGACCGAGGACTCGGCGTTCGGCCCGGTGGACCGGATCGGTCAGCTCACCATGCGCAACCTGGACATCGCCGACTCGCGCGCCAAGCTGGAGCAGTACGCCGCGCTCGGCCTGATCGGCACCGCGAACCCGGCGATCGGAGCCGCCCAGGCGGCCGCGACCGGGCTGATCGGCTCCATGCAGGAGGGCGGCGCCGAGGCCATCGCCTCCCGCGGCGAGGTCTCGGACGAGGACGAGATGCTCGACCGCGCCGCGATGGAGTCCGGCACGGACTGACCGGCTCCGCCGAGCGGACGGCTCGGCGCCGGGCACCGGCCCGCCCCCGCGGTGAGGGCGGGCTCGACACCGCAGGGTGCCGAGCCCGCCCTCACCGCTGTCCCACCCGTAGGGAAGCGACGGGAAGCGGCCGCTGCGGCGCCGTTCAGCCCAGGTCGAGGCGCATCAGGACGCGGGGGTGGCCGGCCAGTACCGAGGCGGTGTCCGCGGCATGGGTGAATCCGGCGCGTTCGAAGTTCTTCCGCAGCCCGGCGTACGCCATCGTCAGGTCGACCCGGGCGTCGCCGTTGTCGAGGGGGTAGGCCTCGATCACCGGTGCGCCCTGGGCGCGGGCGAAGTCGACGGCTCCCGTGATGAGGGCGTGCGAGATTCCGCGCTTCCGGTGCCCGGGACGGACCCGGATGCACCACAGTGACCAGACCGGCAGGTCGTCCACGTGCGGGATCTTGCGGTTGCGCGCGAAGGAGGTCGCCGAGCGCGGCGCCACCGCCGCCCAGCCGACCGGCTCGTCGCCGTCGTAGGCGAGCACCCCCGGAGGGGGGTCCGCGCGGCACAGCTCGGCGGCGTACTCGCCGCGGGCCGGGCCGCGGAGCTCGTTGTTGAGCTTGGACGGGATGCGGTAGCTCAGGCACCAGCAGACGTTGGATCCGGGCGACTTCGGACCGAGCAGGGCACGGACGTCGTCGAAGGCCGAAGCGGGGCGAACCTCGATGGTCATCCCGCCAGGGTGCCACGGAGCGCGGGCCGCACGACGCGGGGGCCGACCCGGCCCTCACGCCCCGCCCTCACGCCCCGCCATCACGGCCCGCCATCAAGGCCGCCCTCTCCCTCCGCCGTCGACACCGGCGCTCACTGCTGTTCGGGGGGTTTGCCGTCCGCCGCGGAGACCTCGACGAACTCGGCCTGGCCGTTGGCGGCGAGCCGGAGGATCGGGACCGCCTTGTTGCGGGGATTGCCGTTGTTCTGGAAGGAGATGAAGCCGCTCGCTCCCGCCACCTGCTGGCTGCCGTCCATCTGGTGGAACATCCGTGCCACCGCTTCGCCCGCGACCTTGCCCTGCCAGCGGGCGGCCATCTGGATGCCGTGCGCGGCGGTGAGCATCGCGTCGTGGCCCATCAGCGCCCCGCCGTCGTGGCGGGGGTCGTGGGGGAACCACTGGTCGAGGAGGCCGCCCGGCTGGAAGTTCTTCGCCGACGGGGCGGACACCGACGGCGCGGACGTGCGGTACATGTCCGGGTGGGAGAGCCCGGTGTAGAGGACCTCGACGCCCGTGGAGGCGGCGTGGGCGAGCTGTTCGGCCGTCAGGTTGGTCGTGTCGTCGCCGGCGAAGACGGTGTACTTCTGTTCGGTGCAACTGCGGTTGGACAGGGAGTCGAGGAAGTGGGTCAGGTGCCGGCCCCGGCCCGCGAAGTAGACGACCTGCGGATGCTGGAGGCACAACTGGCCCGACATGTAGCGCAGTTCGTTCTGCCAGGCGCTGCTGACGGAGGAGTCGTAGGTCATCCGTTCGGCCACCAGCCGGTGCGCGCCGCCGTCGTGGAAGGCCTCGGTGAAGGCCGTGCCGAGCGTGGAGGCGTACAGGTTGCCCTGAGCCACGTCCTGGATGACGACTGCGGTGCCGACTCCGCGCCGCTTCAGGTAGCCGGCGGCCGCGTACGCCTCGTCGACGTTGGTGGGGGCGACCCGGACGAAGTTGTCGATGCCCTGGATGTTGGTGGCGGTCATGGTGGCGCCGACCATGGCGATGCCGTTCTCGGAGAGCCGCTTGATGGCCGCGAGGTTCTCGTCCGTGCTGGGGCCGAGGCCCGCCACCGCGACCAGCCGGTCCGGGGAGCCCTTCCTGGCGATCAACTCGTCGACGGTGTGCCGCCAGTGCGCCGACCGGCTGCCGGCGTTCGCGATCAGCAGCCGGATCTTGGGGGTGGCCGACAGGTCGCCGCGGTTGTGCCGGTACTGGGCGAGGTAGGCGCCCTGCAGTTCGTGCCGCACCCCCTCCGCGGAGTTGCTGTCGTCGGCGGTGGTGGTGAAGGAGGTCAGGTAGGCGACGCTGACGTAGGGCTCCTCGTCCGCGTTGGCCAGGATTCTGTCGTTCTCCTCCCGGATCTTCTTGCGGACCTCGTCCAGGTGCGGGGCGAAGGAGTAGGAGCCGTCGGTGACCCCTACGCACTCGTCCCGTTCACCCCGTTGGACCACTCCCTCGGCGCACGTGGAGCCGCGTTCCTGGAGCCAGCCGACGCCCAGCCAGAGGGCGGCGACGAGCACGGCCGCGGCGGTGGTGGCCAGGGCGATGCGGCGCACGACGTGGAGCGGCCATTCGAGTCTGGCCACGGCTCAGCCCTCCCCGCCGGCGGTCTGGGGGTCGCGCCAGTGGCGGTGTCGCTCCGCCTCGTTGAACAGGGCCACGATGTCGTTCCTCCGCAGTTGTGACAGCTGGGTGAATCCGTCGGCGATCATGTCGTTGAGGCGCATGGCCGGGTCGGCGAGCGGGTCGCTCCACACCCAGCGGGTGGTCACCAGCGTGTGGATGACGGCTTCGACGTCCATGACGCGCTCGGTCCGGTCCGGGCCGAGGGCGGAGAGGAGTTCCAGCGGACCGCGGTCCGTCGGGAGACGGTTGGGGGCCGCGGTGACCGCGCCGAACTCCGCGATCCACTGGAGCGCCGGCACCGTGGCGAAGCGCCGGGTCAGGTGGGCGGTGACCTCATCGGTCCGGCCGAGGGCGAGCAGGTGGTACATCTCCTGGACGGGCTTTCCCTCGTCGCGGTAGTGCTCCGCGAGGAGTTCGTGCGCGGTGTCCCACGCGTCGGGGCGCCGGGCCAGCTTCCACAACAGCAGTCGCCGCAGCCAGGGATGGAGCACGGGGACGACGGTCAGCGGACCGGTCAGCAGCCAGCGGGACCTGATCTCGCCGAACAGGGCGTCGCCCGGACTGAGCAGTCGCGTGCCGACGGAGAAGTCCCGGGCGGCGGCGCATTCGGCGAGGGCGGCCCGTTCGGTCGCGTCGAAGTCGCGCAGGAGGTGGCCGAGGGCGGTGTCGACGAGGGTGGTGGTGCTCTCGCCGACGCTCAGCGGCCGGTCCGGGAGGGCGCGCAGCCAGCGGTCCTGCTGCGGACCCGAGTCCGGGGGCGGTCCGGACTGGCGCAGCGCGTCGAGGACCTGGTGGACGGCGCGCGGCAGGCCGCCGGTGAGGCGGTGTACGAACGGGGTGAGGCGGGTCAGGGGGGCGAGGTCGCTGCGGCCGCCGAGTTGCAGCTCGATGCGGATGCGCACTTCGTCGAGGTTGAGGTCGCGCAGGCGTAAGGGGTACCACCAGGTGTCCTCGCTGTCCCGGGTGGGCCGGTGGGTGTTCCAGTCGGCCAGCGAGGCCCGGTCGGGTCCGCGCAACTGCCAGGGCCAGGAGTCCCCGGTGGCGGGGCCCCAGCGGGGCAGCCAGCGGTTGGAGCTGGCGACGACGGTCAGCGGGTCGCTGGCGTGGCCGGCCACGACCGTCTCGTCGTGGCGGGCGCGCACCAGCAGGTCCAGGAAGTGCCGGCCGTACTCGGTGTGGGAGTTGTCGAGCAGGAGCAGGTAGGAGCGGGGCATGAAGTTGCGGGCGGTGTTGCGTCTGAGGTCTTCGAGGAACGCCGAGAAGAGGACGAGGTCGAGCCGCTCCTGTTCGGCCTCGTCCCCTTCGTGGCGCCACAGGTTGAGCTCGACGAGGGCCTCCATCGGGTCCCCGCTGCGGGTCATGGGGTGTTTGCCGTACCACTGCGCGCCGTCGGTGAGCCGGCCGCCGAGCCTGCCGACGAGCAGGCCGGGCATGCTGCGGCGGCCCCGCCGCAGGGCGTCCTGGAAGAGGGCGAGGGCTGCGGTGGAGGCGCCTTCGGGCATGCCGACCGCGCCCATGCCGACTTCGAAGAAGGCGGCGAGGTAGTCGCCGTGCCGGGCCTCGTTCTCCTCCTGGAACTGGTCCAGCTGCCGCTGCACCGCGCGCCGGCCCTCGGTGAGGCTGCGCATCCTCAGCTCCTGGTCGGAGGCGAGGAGGCCGAGACTGAGCAGCGGGAAGCGGGAGCGCCCGTAGCGGGGCAGTTTGCGTTCGAGTTGGCGGGCGAGCAGGCCCAGGGCGTAGCGGGGCAGCAGCGACTGGGCTCCGCCGAAATTGACGAACGCGAAGGGGTACTGGGGCCCGAAGTGCTCCATGAGGGCGCTGTGCGCCTCGCTGGCGCCGCTGCCGGGGGGTCCGAGCAGCATCGTGAGGGGGCGTTCGGCTGCCGGGGTCTCCTTGAGGCAGGCGTCGACCAGGGTCAGGATGCCGCTGCGGCCGCGCAGGCCCATGCCGATACCCGGCTCCATCACGTGTACGCCCCCCAGGCTTACGCTTCCGAGGACACGAGCGTGCCATCCGCTCGCGATCTCTGCCATAGGCCGGGTCTCCCCGATTCGCCGCGGGCGCTCGTCGTGTGCCGGCTTCCCCGGGGCGGGCCCGGCCGCCGCGGGACGGGAGGGCCCGGTCGCGGCGGCCGGGGCCCGCGCGGTCAGGGCGTCCGGTCCCCCAGGGCCGGGACCGGTTCCCGTGCGGGGCGCGGGGCCCGCTCGGCGAGGGCGCTCACCGCGGTGATGACCAGGGCGATGACCACCCCGCCGAGGATGGCCGTCGTCGGATCGGCCACCTCCAGGGCCACCGCGGACAGGGACGCCGTGAGGCTGTACCCGGCTCCCTGGACGGCGTACATCATCGAGTACCCGGCGGCGTGGGCGTGTTCGGGCAGGCGCTCGCGCAGGCTCAGGCTGCGCGAGACCATGACCCCGGACTGGAAGACACCGGCCGCCGCGAGCGCGATCGCCACGCCCGGCAGCCCCGGCAGGACCGTCACCAGGGCCACGCAGCCGGCCGTGGCGGCGAGCAGGACGAGGCTCTGCACCCGGACCGAGCCGGGCCAGGTCCGCAGTCCGTAGCAGAACGCGCCGGCCGCGCTCGCCAGGGCGAAGCCGGCGAGCAGCGGGCCCGACCAGCCCACCGGCAGGGACCGGTCCTCCAGCAGGGCGGGGAGGACCAGTTCGGCGGTGGCCAGCATCGCCATGGCGGCGGCGCTGGTCAGGTAGACCGGCCAGCCCGCCAGCAGGGTTCGCGTCATGGCGGGAGCCGGTCCGGCCGGGTCCTCCGCGGCCGCGGGGGCGGCCTCCGGCTCGGGCAGCAGCACGAGCAGGCCGGCGGAGAGGGCGGCGAGGACGGCTCCGAGCACGAGCGGGGCGCCCGCGAAGGCCTGGAGCGCCAGGACGACCACGAGGGCCGGCGCCGCGGCCCAGGTGATCTGGGTGAGGGTGGCCTCCGCGCTCAGCGCCCGCGGTACGGCGGACTCGTCCACGAAGCGGGTCAGCAGTGAGCGCACCCCGCCCGGGCAGGCGGCCGGGGCGCCGCCGGCGAGGAACGCGAGGGCGATCGGTACGGGGGCGGGCGCGTCCTGCGCGAGCGGGACCGCCGCGAAGGCGGCTGCCCCGACCAGCAGGCCGGCGGCCAGCTGGGGGCGCATGCGGTGGCGGGCCAGCCGCGTGCCCAGCAGCGGCGCGCCCACCACCTCCCCCAGGACGTACGCGGAGGCGAGCGTCGCGCCGAGGGTGTATCCCCCGGGGCTCTCGCGGCTCAGGAACACCATCGCGAGCGGCGCCATGGCCACCGGTGCCTTGCTGGTCAGCGCGACCAGCGCCCAGATCATCAGGTCCCGGGTCATCAGCTCCCGGTAGCCCGTCTTGCCCGCGGACACGCCCCTCAGCCCTTCGGGGCGAGTTCGGCGAACAGCCGCGTGACGCGCTCTTCGAGCGCCTCGGCGTGGTGCAGGCTCTCACCGACCACGCAGTACTCCCCGAAACCTCCGTCCTGGCTCCCGTCGTCGACCGTGATCAGCACTCCGGTCCGGGTGGTGTGGTCGTAGCCCAGGCCGGCGGCGGCCAGTGCCTCGACCGTGGCGGTGAATCCGGGGAAGCTGCAACGGCGCAGCTCGACCAGGACCCGGTCCTCGAAGTAGTCGCCGCCCACGACGCGCTCCCCGATGCGGTGGATGTGCGTGGAGCCGCCGGTGCGGCAGTTGAACTCGTTGATCAGGATGTTCCCGTCGGGAGTGACGATCGCGTCGATGCTGACGATGCCCCGGTAGCCCACGGCGTGCAGCGGGGCGCACAACTGCCGGGCGGCCCGGAGGAAGTCCGGGAAGGCGGCGAGGTCGGCCGACGGCGCGGGCACGATCAGGCCGTTGAGCACCGGCTTCATGCGCATCTCGCCGTGGCCGGTGAACTCGACGCCCGTCTCCTCGACGCGCAGTTCCGCGTAGATGGGGACCGACTGCGGGACGTAGTCCTCGATGACCACCGTGTTGCGTCCGCCGTCGGTCAGCCAGTGCCACCGGTCCGTGAGGTACTTGTCGAGCTGCCCGCGGTCGGCGGCGACCACCGCGCGCTGGGCGCCGATCGGATCGATCCCGGGCACCGGGCTGACGATCTCGTTCCCGAAGCCGGCGACGTGGAAGTCCTGCTTGAGGATGGCGGGTCGACCGCGGCCCAGCAGCCGGTCCCACAGGAAGTCGGCCGCGTCGCCCTGTTCGGAGAAGACGCCGCCGCGCGGTACGGGCACCCCGGTCCCGCCGGCCAGCGCCCGGAAGGTCGCCTTGCTGTTGAGGAGCCGGCCGCCGCTCTGGTCGAGGAAGCCGAAGCCGGGCGTGGCCCCGTCCAGGCCCAGTGCGCGGGTCAGGCCGGCCACCGTGCTGTCGAAGTGGAAGGGGAGCACCCGGTCCACCCCGTGGGAGGCGACCGCGTCGCGCAGTTCCCGTACGAAGGCCTCGTCGCCGAGCCGGTCGCGGGAGAGCACTCCCTCGCCGAACCGGCCCTGCGGGGGGACGAGGACCTGTACCGAGGACCGGTCGACGCCGAGCCGTTCGGTGACGTAGCGCAGGAAGTGCTCGTCCGCGGCGACGGGGAGCACGAGCACGTCCCCCTCGCCGAGGAGCCAGGCCATGCGCTGGGCCTGGTTGCCGACGTAGCGGCGGTATTCGGGGGTGAGCAGATCGAGGTCGCCCACCATCTCCTCGGTGCGCTGGTTGCTGATGATCAGGGTCGGCATGGTGGCATCTCTCGTTCCTCGGGAGCTCTCCGACGGACGCTCGCCGTTCTCACGGCCCGGTGCGGCCCGGGGCGGGCCCGGGTGCGGCCCGCGCGGAAAGCCCGGTGGATTCGGGCCGTCCCATACTGCGTTCGGCTTTCCGTTCCTGGCCACTGCGTGAACGAGTAGTGCGGGGCGGGACATCAGGACTACCCGAGCGGGTAGTCC
>NZ_JBHXSC010000107.1:0-14877 GCF_042716505.1 Streptomyces sp. NPDC058674 | reverse complement strand
AAAATTTCCCTTAACCCCGGTTGGCGGCCCGCCCCCCCCCACTTAATATATCACGGGGCGCTGGGCACACATAGCCGGCCGTGGGCCGGGCGGCCGCGGTAACCCCCCGGCCGCCCCCCCGGCCGCTTTCCGGGCCCTTGACGGTCCCTGCGAGCGGGGCCCCATCCGGCCCCGCTCCCGGCCGTGTTCGCGCCCCTCCCCTCCGGCCGTGCGCGCGCGCCCGGCACCGGGCGCGCCCCGGCGGAATTCCGGACGGGACCGAACGCGGCCCCACCCCGCCCGCACCGCGCAGCGACGGAGACCTCCCCCATGACCGAACAGCTCCTGACGCAGAGCGTCCCCGTACTGGTGGACCACACCCCCGGCAGCCGCACCACCACCGTGTGCGTCGCCCTCGGATCCGGTGCCCGGCACGACCCCGAGGGAGTCGCCGGCGCCACGCACATGCTTGAACACCTCGTCATGTCGTGCCCGCTGGACGGCGGCCCGTCGCTGAGCGAGCGCATCGAACGGCTCGGCGGCAACTGCAACGCCCTCACCAGCCCCGAACTCCTGGTGATCCACGCCCAGGTGCTCAACGACGACGCGCCGGAGGTCATCGGCTGGATCGGCGCGTCCCTGCTCCGCCCCGAACTGACCGCCGCCCACCTGGACCGGGAGCGCCAGGTCGTCCTCCAGGAACTGAGCGCGGCGGCCTCCGACCCGGCCGACGCGGTCCAGGACGCCTTCCTGGCCCGGCTGTTCGACGGCCACCCCCTCGGATCGCCCGTCGGCGGCGACCCCGGGAGCATCGCGCGCATCACGGTGGACGTCATGCGCGACGCCCACCGCCAGGCCCTGGCCGGCGCACCCGTCGCGGTGAGCGCCGTCGGCGGACTGCCGGCCTCGGAACTGCTCGCCGCCCTCGACAAGGCGGGCCTCGGCGCACTCCCGGCCGCGCCACCGCTCGGCGCGCGCCCGCTGGCGACCCCGCCGCCGGTCCGCACCGGCATCCCGGAGCGCTGGCCCGACGAGTTCTGCTGGGTGCAGGCCGGCAGCCGGGCGCCCCACCTCGGCGATCCGCGCCGCCACGCCTACAACGTGCTGGGGCACCTGATGGGCTCCAGCCCCGCCTCCCTGCTCTACGCGCGCATCCGCAACGACGAGGCGCTCGCCTACTCCTTCCAGTCCTGGTCCCGCAGCTACAGCGACACCGGTGCCTGGCGGATGCTGGCCGGCGCCGAACCCGCCAACGCCCCCCGCGTCCTGGACGCCTTCCGCTCGCTGCTCGCCGAGATCGCCTCGGACGGGCCGGGCGAGGAAGCCTTCTCGGCAGCCGTCCGGCAGGCCGTGGTGGAGGTCGTGCTGCGCGCCGAGTCCCAGCAGGAGGCCGCGATCGCGCTGGCCGTCGACCGGGCGCTGGCGGCCGAGGTCACCCTGCCCGAGCAGGAGATGGAGGCCCTCGGCCGGGTCACCGCCGCAGAGGTCGCCGCCGCGGCGGCCGACGTGGCGCGCGAACTGGTCGCCGTGGTCCGCCCCGAGGCGGCCTGACCCCGATGCCCACGCCCCCCTCCGGCGCCCTCCCGCCCGCCACCACCCTGCCGCCCGCCGCCGCCCCCGCCGCCGCGCCTCCCCCGGCCGCGCCCGCCGCCGCTTCGGCGCCCGCCGCCGCCCCGGCGACCCCCGGCGTCCTGACCGCCGGTGACGACTATCTGGCCGCTGCCGACGAGGCGGGGCTGCTGCACCGGGCCGACGGTCTCCTCTACGTGGCCGGCGCCTACCGCGAGCCGCTCACCGGAGTCGAGCAGTGCCTGGTGGAGCACGCCGACCCGCGACTGCTGCGCGCGGCGCCGGCCTTTCTCGAAGCGCTGTTCGCCCGCTTCCCAGAATGCACCGAGGCGATCGTCCGGGTGGCCGGAGCGGACGACCCGCACCCCGTACTCACCCCTCACCTGAGCTACCTGTCGCTGCCCGTCGAGGCGGGCCGCACCCCCGCGGACGCGCCGACCCCGGGGCTGACGGTCGTCCCGGACGAGGCTCGCGCACGCGACGCCGCCGTCCACGACTGGCTGCGCCGGGCCATGGACACCGCGGCCGCCGACCGCGGTCTGACCACCCTGCCGGAGGCGGTCCGCGCCGCCGTGGACGCCCTGCTGGACTCTCCCGGCCGGCGCACCTTCCTGGTGTACGCCGACGGCCGCGACCAGCCGATCGGCCACGCCACCCTCTGCGTCGACGCCCACGACGACCCCAGCGGAACGGACTTCGTGGACCTCGTCGACATCCTCATCGACGACGCCGCGCTGCGCCCCGCCGCAATCGCGGCCCTGGTGCAGGCCTGTGCCCGGGTGGCGGACGGCCTCGGGCTGCCCCTGCTCGGCAACGTCTGCCACGGCCTCGACGAGGCCGGCCGCAGCGGGGCCGTGGCCACGGCCCTGGAGGCCCGCGGCTGGCGCCGCACCCATCAGTACCGCCGTGCGTCCCGCGCGAGCGCCGCGGACGCGGGCGCGTCCCAGGAGCAGGAAGAGACCCCGTGAACCCACCGACCCATTCCCCCTTCCCCCTCAGCCTCGGCCTGCTGTACGAACTGCTGGACGTCGACCCCGACCTCCCTCCCCGGTACCTGCTGCGCCGAGCGCGGCAGGAGGGCGCCGTCGTGTCGACCCTGGTGCTCTCCCTGGCCGAGCGCGAAGGGCTGGCCCTGGGCGAGGGCGCCCGCGGTGAACTGGCCCGGATGACCCGGCGGTCCGACCTCTACCGGGAACTGGAGACGGCGCTCCGCGCGGTGCCCGGGGCGCGCACCGTCAAGGGCCCCTCCCTGGCCCGCTACTACCCGGCCGGTCTGCTGCGTTCGATCGGCGACCTCGATGTCGTCGTCCCCGACGAGGCGGCGCTGTGGCGGGTGCTGGCCGAGGTGCTCGACCGCCGGGAGGCGGGCGAGGCCCTGATGACGGAGCTGCACGAGGGCGGTCGGCGGGACCTGCTGGTCTCCGTCTGGTGGCTCGGCGAGGACCCGATGCTCGACCTCGACCGCGGCGTGGAGGTGACCACCTTCGCCTACGGCGGACTGCCCGAACGGGCGGTGCCGCTGCGGCCCGAGCTGCCCGCCGAGCAGGTGCACGCCGATGTGCTCGCGGTGGCGGAGGAGCGCTTCCAGCGCGAGTTCACCCTCAAGGACGTACTGGACCTGGTCTGCGTCCTCACCTCGCCCGCGGCTCCCGACCCCGCCGCCCTGGCCCGGGTCGCCGCCGACTACGCGCTGGCGCCGGAGCTGGAGGAGCTGTGCGCCAAGACCGCCGGCCACCCGGCCCTGGCGCCCGCCGTACCGGGGGAGCTGGCGGACGGGCTGCGCGAGCCCGCCCGCCTCGAACGCGCCCGCCGGGCCGCCGCCGGCCCCGCCGCCCAGGAGCCGCGCCGCTACGGCTTCCAGCTCACCGAACCGCTGCGGCGCGGCGCCGGGGACACGGTGGAGGACCACGACTTCGGCGGGATGCTGCTCCGGCGCACCCCGGTGGCCGACTTCCTGCTGGTCTCCGGTGAACTCGTCGACCCGGCCGACCACGAGGCGGCGCTGGCCGCGCTGTCCGCGCTCGCCCCGTGGCAGGAGCGTCCGGCCCCGGCCGTGGCCCCCGCCGCGGCCCCGTCCCCGCGCGCCCCCCGTCACGCGGCCGCCGGCGCCGTCCCCGCCGGCAGTGGGAGCTGAGCCATGGCGATCGTCGACGTACAGGAACTCGGCCGGGTGTTCACCCCCCGCCGGGGCGCCGGGGTCACCGCGCTGGACGGAGTGACCTTCAGCATCGGGGAGGGGGAGGTGCTCGGTCTGCTCGGCCCGAACGGCGCCGGCAAGACCACTCTCTCCCGCATCCTGACCACCCTGCTGCTGCCCACCTCCGGCACCGCCCGGATCGGCGGCTACGACGTGGTCCGCCAGTCCAAGGAGGTCCGCCGCCTGATCGGCCTGGTCCTGGGTGGCGACCGCGGTCTCTACGGAAGGCTGACGGCGCGCCAGAACCTGCTGTACTGGGGCGCGCTCCAGGGCCTCGGCAGCAGGACCACCCGGCAGCGCACCGACGAGATGCTGGAGCGCTTCGGGCTGGGCGCCCGCGCGGACGACCGCGTCGAGCTGTTCTCCCGCGGCATGGTGCAGCGGGTCCACCTCGCCCGGGCCCTGCTCAGCCGCCCCCCGCTGCTGATCATGGACGAGCCCACGAACGGCATGGACCCGCACGCAGGCGCCGGCTTCCGCGCGCTCGTCCACGAACTGAAGGGGGCGGGCTGCACCATCGTCCTGACCACCCACGACATGCACGAGGCCCAGGACGTCTGCACCCGCATCGCCCTCATCGACCACGGCCGCATCCTGCGCATCGGCGCCGCCGGGGAGCTGCTGGCCCGGATCGGCGCACCCCGCACCATTCGCGCCGAGGGCGTGTCGGCGCAGGCCGCCGCCCGGATCGCGGAACTGCCCGGCACCGTGGAGGTGACCGAGCAGGGAAGTCTCACCGCCCGGCTCGACGGCGCGCAGGCCCAGTCCGCGGCGCTGGCCGTGCTGGTGGAGACGCAGGCCACCGAGATCGCGGTGGCGCCGCCCGGGCTCACCGAGCTCTACCGCACGGTCATCACCGACCGGGAGTTCGCGCTCTGATGCTCTACTTCATGCGCGCCCAGGCACAGATGCTGATGCGGTCGCCCCAGCTCTTCGCCACCCTCGTGGTGATCCCCTTCTACTCGCTGGTCTTCTTCCACTTCCTCAAGAGCCACGGCCAGGGCGAGCTGGCCACCACCACGGCCCTCACCGCCTTCCTGATGGGCGCCTGGTCCCACGCGGTGTTCGTGGCCTCGCAGGCGGTGGACGACGACCGGACCCAGGCCACCTTGAGCCTCTCCCTGCTGACCCCGACCCGCTACCTGCTCGCGCTGGCGACCCGGACCCTGCTCACCACCTCCCTCGCACTGCCGGTGCTCGGCGAGATGTTCCTCGTCGGCCGCTGGGTGTTCGGGCTGCCGATCCGGGTGCAACGCCCGGGGCTCACCCTGCTGGTCGCGGCGCTCGTGACGGCCGGGGTCGCGGCCACGGCGCTGCTGATGAGCGGCCTGATGATCCTCGTCCGCGCCGCCCGCAGCCTCCAGAACGCCCTGACCTACCCCTTCTACCTGCTGGGCGGACTGATCCTGCCGATCACGATGCTTCCCGAGCCGCTGCGGTGGATCGCCCGGGGTTTCTTCCTCTCCTGGGGCGCGCAACTACTCCGGGACGCCGCCGCCGGGCCGGTGCCCGAACTCGGCTCCCGGCTGGCCGTGCTGTGCGCCCTGGTCGCCCTCCAGACGGCCGCCGGGCTGTGGGCCGTCCGGCGGGTGCTGTCCTTCGTACGCAGTGGACGGGTGGTTCTCCAATGACCGAGCTCGCTCCCGAACGCCTCCCCGGTCGCGTTCCCGGCCGCCCCCGCGGCGACCTCGGACCGGATCGCGATCCGGTCCCCGGGCGGCGCTCGGCGCCGCTCGCCCGGCTGAGGGCCGCCGCCCGCCAGGTCGCCTACGGCGCGCTGGCCAGCTTCCAGGACTACCGCGCGATGTTCACGCTGCGGACCTGGCTGTTCGGCTGGACCGTACGCCTGATCTGCCAGGTGCTGTTCTTCGCCAGTCTGGGCCGACTGGTGGGTTCGCCCTCCGCGGAGGCCTACCTCGCCTTCGGCAACGCCGCGATCCTCGGGCCGCTCGGCTCGCTCGGCGTGGTCTCCTCCACCGTCGGCGAACGGGTCTCCGGCACCCTGGAGTTCCTGCTCCTCAGCCGGGGCAGCACCTTCCTGGTGCTGGCCTCGCGGGGTCTGCACTGGATGGCGGACGGTCTGCTGACCTCGACCATCGCGCTCTGCGTGGTCACCCCGCTGCTGGGGGTGCCGCTGCACTGGGCGGCATTGCCGGCGATCCTCGCCGTGCTCTGCCTGAGCACGGTCTCCTGCTACTGCCTGGCCCTGTGTATGACCAGCATCAGCGTGCGCAGGCCCGGCTCCCGGATGTACCTGACCGCCGGCACCACCATCGTGCTGATGCTGCTCGCCGGAGTCACCACGGCGGTGCCCGACTCCGGCGCCGCGGGCCTGCTGGCCAGGATTCTGCCGCTCACCCACGGCCTGTCGGCGGCGCGGACGCTGGCCGCCGGCGGCCGGCTCGACCTGGGCGCGGTGGCCGGCGAGGCCGCCGTCGCGGCGGGCTGGGGGCTGCTGGCCTGGCTGCTGCTGACCAGAGCGCTGCGGCACACCGTCCGCACCGGATCACTCTCATTGCGCTGAGCGCGCTCCCTGGGGAGGGACGACACATGAGTTACGCGTTCGAGGCGCTGCCCCGAGGGTTCAGCGATCTGGTGGGCGAGGAGGCCGCCCAGGGGGTGTGGGCCGAGTCGATGTTCCGGTCGGTGACGCGCAGCTTCGGCTTCGCGCCCGTCACCGTGGCGCCGATCGGGTACGCCGAGACCTTCGAGCAGTTCGGTTCCGCGGCCACCGGCCGCATCTTCGCCTTCGAGGACCTCTCCGGGAGGCGCCTGGCCCTGACGGCGGACTCGCTGGTGGCCGTACTGCGGGCACTGGCCGGATCGGGACGGCTGACCGGCGGCGGCAGCGCCCTCGGCGCCGCCTGCGTGCCCATCGCCCGCTACCGGCGCAAGCGGCACCGGGGCTGGAGCCAGGCGGTAGCGGTCATCTGCAACGAGGCCGACGAGCTCGCCGCCGACCTGACCCTGCTGCGGCTCTGGGCCGATCTCTTCGAGGTCCTGGGTCCGGTCGCCGGGGGCCGGCTGGAGTACTGCGACTACGGGGTGCTCGACGCGATCGCCGCCGACGAGGGCCTGAGCCCCGCCGCCGCCCGTACCGCGCTCCACCACCGCCGGCGCGGGCCGGCGCCGGCGCCGGCGCTGGGCGAGCCGCGGGACGCGGAGCCCGCTCCGCCGTCCGGGGAGCCGGGAGACGCGGAGTCCGCTCCGCCCTCCCCCGTACGCTTCCTGCGGCGCCTGGACCGGCTCTCCGCGCTCTGCCGCGGACTGCCGCCACAGGAGACCCCGAACCGGGTGGCGGCGGCGGAACCGGTGACCGGGGAGCGGATGGCCCATCTGCGGACCGTCCTGACGATCGCCCACGAGCTGGGTGTCCCGGTGGAGTTCGGCCTCGACTGGGAGCACGCGCCGGAGTACCAGGCAGGGTTGTGCTTCCTGGCCCGCACCGGTGACGGCCGGACCCTGGGCGACGGCGGCGGCTACCACCACATGGTGCGCACGCTGGACATCGGACTGAGCAACTGCTGGAGCACCAGCGCCTCGGTCAACCTGCTGGCCGAGCTGGGGCCGGTGCCCGAGGCGGAGTGCGTGCACCTGATGCGCATGCCCTCCGCCGACCTGCGCACCTTCATGGCCGTTGCCCGGCGGCTGCGCGGAGCCGGGTACGACGTGCTGGAGCACTGGCAGCCCCGGCGGCTCGGGCGCCAGCTCCGCCGGGTGCCGGCCCGGCCCAGCCAGTGGTTCGCGCTGGTGGGAGAGAAGGAGGCCGCCTCCGGGCGGCTGACCCTGCAGAACGCGGCCGCCACCGGGGTCACCAGGGACCTGGACCTCGATCCGGTGTAATTTTTTTTGACCACGCTTGTGACTGGAATATTGACTACCGTGTCAATCTCTCCATATGATCCAGTTAGATTCGATCCAAGGGAGCAAGGCCGATGAAGCCCTCGACGTCCCCGCGCACGCTGTCGGCGGCGCTGCAGGACCGGACGGAGTCCGTCACGGTGTGGGGGGCGGGCTACATCGGTCTGTCCGCCGCGTGCGCGCTGGCCGGGGCGGGGTTCCCCTGCACGGTGCTTGACACCGACGAGCACCGGGTCCGTCAGATCAATGCCGGCGTGGTGCCGCTGCCGGGCTTCGAGGACGTCATCCCCCTCGCCGCCGCCCGCTCCGGCGGGCTGCGGGCGGCGTCCCCCGACGACACCGCGGCGGTCACCGCCAAGGTGCACCTGGTCTGCGTCAACACCGACCGCGACGGCCGGCCGGTGACCGGGCCGCTGACCGAGGTGCTGACCGCCATCGCCGGGGCCCGCACCGGTGGCGAGACCCTGATCGCCCTGGAGAGCACGGTCAGCCTGCGCTGGCTCGACGAACTGGTGCCCGCCGCGCTCGGTGCGGACCCCGTGAGCGACCCGTCGCTCCACCTGGTGGCCGCACCCCGCCGGGACTGGATGCTCTCCCCCGAGATGAACCTGCGGACCCTGCCCCGTGTGGTGGGCGCCGCCCGACCGGAATCCCTGCCCCTGGCCCGTGAGCTGTACGAGGCGATCAGCGAGGTCGTCCATCCCGCGCCGGACTGGCGGCACGCCGGGCTGACCAAGCCGGTGGAGAACCTCTACCGCTACCTGGACCTGGTGCTGACCAACCAGCTCGCCGAGGCGTACCCGGGCCTGGACGTCCCCGAGGTGCTGCGGCTGGCCGGCACCAAGTGGAACGTGCCCACCTTCCACCCCTCCATCGGCATCGGCGGCTACTGCATCCCGCTCAGCCCCCGGTTCGCCGTCGACGGGGCGGGCGGGGGCAGGGGCCCGGACGCGGAGCCGGCCGAGGCCGCCCTGCTCCCGCTGGTCGCCGCCGCGATGGCCTGGGACGGGGACCACCCGGCCCGGGTCGCGGAATCGATCCTCCGGATCGCCGACGGCCCCATCGGCATCCTCGGCCTCAGCTACGCCCCCAACGCCCGGATCGTCGAGGGCTCGCCCACCCGGCGGCTCGCCGAGCACCTGCTCGCCCGCGGCGCCGAAGTGCTGCTGCACGACCCGTACTTCACCCCCGAGGAGATCACCGCCCTGACCGGCGCCCGGCCGCTGAACTGGCCGGACGACCTGGGCGGCCTCGGCACGCTGGTCGCCGCCACCCCGCACGACCTCTACGCCGACCTGCCCACCCGCCTCGCCGCGCTGGCGGACCCGCCGACGGTCGTGGACAACCTCGGCGGCTACGGCGCCACGCTGCGCGACACCGGCGTCCGCTACGCGGAATGGGGCACCCCCGCCGCGCGACCCGCCGCCACGCCCCGGCCCTGAGCCCCGGCCGCCCCGGCCCCGAACCCCCGCGGGCAGCACGCCGCCCGCCCGTCCGGACCCCGCCCCTCCGGGCCCCGTACGCACACCCCTTCACCCACCGCGTCCGCGCACCAGCACCAGGGAGACCTCATGAAAGCCGTCGTCACAGGCGGAAGCGGATTCCTCGGCAGCACCATCGCCTGCCGACTGATCGAGGAGGGCCACGACGTCACCGTCCTCGACCTGAAGCCCATCGGCACCAAGGGCCTGCGCCCCGACGCCCGCTTCGTCCAGGGCGACGTCCGCGACTCCGAACTGCTGATGAAGACCTTCCAGGGTGCCGAGGAGGTCTACCACCTGGCAGGCGTCCTCGGCACCTCCGAACTCCAGGAAACCCCCCAGGAAGCCATCGACGTCAACATAGGCGGCACGGTCAAGGTCTTCGAGGCGGCCGGCACCTGCGGAGTGCCGCGGGTCTTCTACCCCGGCAAGCCCAACGTCTGGCTGAACACCTACACCATCACCAAGGCGGCGGCCGAGTCCTTCGCCCAGATGGCCAACGAGTCCGGCCCCAGTCGCATCTGCTCCCTGCGCTACTACAACGCCTACGGCCCCGGCCAGGCCCTGCTCCCCATCCGCAAGATCGTCCCCGCCTTCGCCGCGCAGGCCATGCGGGGCCTGCCGATCCAGGTCTACGGCGACGGCGAGCAGATCGTCGACATGGTCTACTCCCACGACATCGCCGACATGACCATCCGCTTCACCCGCACCGAGCGCACCGACGTGATCCCGGACTGCGGCAGCGGGGTCAGCGTCAGCGTCAACGAGGTGGCCGCCTCGGTCAACGCGCACTTCGGCAACACCGCGGGCATCCGGCACTTGCCGATGCGCCCCGGCGAGGTGCCGCGCACCGTCCTCACCGCCGACATGACCGAGCTGCGCGACGTCCTCGGCGAGCCGCGGCTGAGCGACTACACCACCTCCCTCGCCCAGACCCTGGACTGGTACGCCCGGCTGCCCGCCGAGCAGATCGACAAGACGGTGGCCTTCTACGGATGGCAGGTGTGACCGGCGCCCCCGGCACCGCCCCGGACACCGGGCACCGCCCGGCCAGCGTGCTGGTGGTGGTCGCCCACCCCGACGACGCGGAGATCGCCGCCGGCGGCACCATCGCGCGCCTCAGTTCGTCCGGGGTCCGGGTGGTCACCGCCGTCCTCTCCCTGCCCGAGTCCGGTGCGCAGGCCGAGCGGCGCACCCGGTACACCGAGCGGGCGGCCGAGACCCTCGGCTACGAGCTGCGCTGGCCGACCCGCGGCGAGAACCGGCAGGTCGCCGACATCGGGGAGATCGCCCTGGTCGCCGCGGTGGACCGGCTGATCGCCGAGGTCGCCCCCCGGGCGGTGCTCACCCACTGGAGCGGCGACGGCCACGCGGACCACCGCCTCACCGCCCGGGCAGCCGCCGCCGCGACCCGCACCTGCCGCGTCGACCTCTACGGGATGCGGCCGGGTGAGACCCGCACCCCGGCGTTCTCGCGCTTCGCCCCGCAGGTGTTCGTGGACATCACCGCGCACTCCGCCGCCAAGCGGCGCGCCCTGGAGCCCTTCGCCGCCGCCCGGCCCGGCTTCCGGCCCGTCGACCTGGCGGCGGTGGAGGCCGCGGACCGCTTCCACGGGAGCCTGAGCGGAACCGACCGCGCGGAGAGCTTCGTCGTGGAGCGGGCCCACGGGCTCGGGGGGCTGCTCGCCGCCGGCTAGACGGACGGGCTTCGGGGCGGCGGCACCGCCCGGGCCGCCCTGGCCTTGACCGAGTATATTCACTATATTCACTCGGGAAGTCCTGCCGTCAGTCACAATAGGGGGAAGCCGTCATGGCGGAATCGCAGACTCTGGGGTCACGGATCCGCCGGCTGCGCCGCGAAGCCGGCCTGTCGCAGATGGACCTGGCCGGCGACAACCTCTCCCCGAGCTACATCTCGCTGCTGGAGGCGGGCAAGCGCACCCCCTCCCCGGAGGTCCTGGAACAGATCGCCGCCCGGCTCGGCTGCGCCCCCGAGCAGCTGCTGGAACTGCTGGCGCCCGAACGGCACGACACCCTCCAGACGGACCTGCGCTACGCGGAGATCAGCCTGCGCAACGGCGACCCCAAGACCGCCCTGGACACCTACACCGCGGTCCGCGACAAGGCCGCCGCGGCCGGGCAGGACGGCATCCGGCTGACCGCCGAGTACGGCGTGGCCCAGGCCCTGGAGCACGACGGCCGGCTGGAAGAGGCCGCCGACCGCTACCAGGCGCTCCTGGACCACGCCGGATACGGGCAGTCCCTGATCCCGCGGCTGGCGGTGGCGGTGGCACTGTGCCGCTGCTACCGCGAGACGGGCGACCTGGCCCACGCGATCGACCTGGCCACCGCCACCCTGGAGGAGGCCCGGGGGCTCCGGCTCACCCCGACCGTGCTGGGCGTCGAACTGCTGGCCACTCTCGTCGGGCTGTACTGCGAGCGTGGCGATCTGCACCGCGCGGCCGCTCTGGCCCGTAGCGCCATCGAGGAGGCCGAGGGGATCGACGACCGCAAGGCCCTGGGCGCCGCCTACTGGAACGCCGGAGTGGTGGCGCACCGGGGCGGCGCCTCCGCCGACGCCCTGCTGCTGCTCGAACGCGCCCTGGCCATCTACTCCGAGGGCGACGACGCCCGGGCGCTGTCCCGGCTGCGCAACGCGTACGCGTCGGTGTTGATGCAGTCGGAGTCCGGCGACATCGCGGAGGCCAAGTCGCAGCTGGTGCGCAGCGCCGAGACGCTGGCCGACCACGGCAGCACCGTGGACATGGCGTACTGCGAGACCGCGCTCGCCCGCGCCTGCCTCCTGGAGTCCGACCCGCGGCAGGCCGAGCAGCATGCCCGGCGGGCCCTGGAACTGCTGGGCTCCGGACACCGGCTGGAGACCGCGCGCACCCTCCTGGTGCTGGCGGGCGCCCAACTGCAGCTCGGCGACGACGCGGCAGCCGAGGCCGGCTGTGAGCGGGCCGCGCTGCTGCTGGAGGCCTCCGAGGCGGACCGGCAGGCGGCCTCCGCCTGGAACGACCTCGGGGACCTGCTGGAGCGCTCCGGGCGCACCGAGCGGGCCGTGTGGGCGTTCCGGCAGAGCCTGCGCTGCCTCGGCCAGCGCAGCAGCCTGCTCCCTGCCGCGGGTGGCCAGGCTGCCGCCGGGTCAGCCGCCGGCCGCGCGCGAGCCGCCGGGCCCGCCGACCGCGGGCGATAGGCGAGGCGGGGCGGGGCGGGGCGGGGCAAGCGACAGGCGAGCAGGCGACGGGCGATAGACGCGGCCGTAGATCAGTTGCAGATATCGTGTTGATCGCCGGCGCCTAACGTCGGAGGAGACAGCGCAGGAAGGGGCGGCCGCCCCTTCCCGACACCACTCATCGGTTCCCCTCCGCGACGAAAGCAGACGCTCCGCATGCCGCACGCAGCCAGCCGCCCCACCGGTCTCCGTACGTCCGGCGGGGCCGTCACCGGCCCGTTCTACCACCGCGCCGCCCGGGCGGTGGTCCTGGCCCTGCTGCTCGCGGCCCTGCCCGCCGGACTCGCCACGGCGACGGCACCGGAGTTCCGCGGCGTACTGACGGGGATCGAGAGCGCCGCGCACACCAAGGATATTCCCCTCTGCTGCTGACGCGACCCGTCAGCGGCCACGCACCACCCGCTCGACCCACCGGCAGACCACCGGTGGTGAACGTCAAGGAGGACCCCTCATGTTCAAGCTGCCCCGTGCCTGTGCGGCACTCGGTCTGACGCTGCTCGCCGCGACCGCCCTGGGCGCCGTCGGACTCACGCCCGCCGCCCTCGCGCACACCCCCACACCGGTGGGCCAGCGCATCGCCGTCCAGGCCGACGGCGTGGAGAACGACATCGTGCCGGAGGTCAACAACACAGGGTCCAGCTTCGACCCGCGCGAGAAGATGTGATCCCCGGCTGACGGGTGGCCGTCCGGCGGCGCGGGTACCCCCGCCCCGGACGGCCTTTTCCGTACGAGCCCCCGGCCCCCCGTCGCGCGTGGCGTCGTCAGCCCAGCCCGGCCAGCAGCTTCGACACGTCGGCCGCGTCGGGCAGCCCGAGGCGGGTGAAGACCCCGTGGGCCTCCTCCAGATGGCCCCTGGCCCGGCCCGTCTCCCCCAGACCGGCCAGTGCCCGGCCCATCGCGACCAGGGAGTGCGCCCGGTCCCGCTCGGAGCACGCCTCCTTGCAGCGGGCGACCGCCGCGGCCGCGTGCTCCACGGCCTCCAGCTCCCGCCCGGTGCTGCGCAGGGTCTCCGCCAGCCGGTAGAGCACCTGCGCCTCCCGCTCCCGCAGCCCAGCCGCCCGGCACACCGCCAGGGCCTCGCCGTAGCGGGCCACCGCCTCCTCGTAGCGGCCCAGTTCGTGCAGGGCCAGGCCCAGCACGTAGAGGGCGTAGGCCGCGCTGGCGACGTCGTCCAGCTCGCGCATCAGCGACAGCGCGGACTCGCAGGCCGGGATGGCCTCCTCGGACCGCCCGCTGCGCACCCGGGCCAGCGCCGCGTTGACAGTGGTCACCGCCGCACCGGAGCGGTGTCCCAGCGTGTGCGCGAGGGCGATCGCCTCGTCGTAGCAGGCCGCCGCCTCATCGAAGCGGCGCAGGAACTGCGCCACCAGACCGAGGTCGTTGAGCGCCTGGCGCAGGGTGTACACGTCCCCCGCGGCGCGGGCCGCCTCGACGGCCAGCCCGGCGTGCCGCCCCGCGTCGGCGATCCGGTCGGCGCGCAGCGCGATGCCCCCGCAGAGCATCCGGGCCCGCCCGATGATCCTCGGGGAGCCGGTCAGTTCCGCGGTCTCGGTCAGCGCCAGCGCCACCGGGGTCATCCGGTCGTACCACACGGCGTGGGTGTACGGGCTGACCGCGAGCAGCAGGTCCACCGCGCTCCCGAGCCGGTCCTGCGCGGCGTCCGGCAGGGGCAGGGTGACGGTGCTCAGCGCGGCCGCGACCAGGCCGTCGATCTCGGCCGCCACCCAGGCGCGGGCGGCGTGCACATCGCGGAACTCCAGCCCGGCCGACCTCAGCGGCCCGAACGCGTCCGCCACCGGATCCCCGGGAATCGCGTGCGGGAACGCGCTGGCGGCCGTCGCCAGCAGGAAGTCCAGCAGCCGGCCGAGGGCGGCCGCCGCCTCCGCGGGGTCGTGCGACTCGGCACGCTGCCGGGCGAAGACCCGCACCAGGTCGTGGTAGCCGTAGCGGCCGGGCTTGGCGGACTCCAGCATCGCGGCATCAGTCAGCGACTCCAGCAGGACCTCCGCCGTGGGCTCGTCGACACCCATCGCGGCTGCCGCCGCCGGCACCCCGATGTCGGCCGCACCGGCCAGGGCGACCAGCCGGAACGCCCGCGCCTGGGCGACGGTGAGCTGCTGGTAGCCCAACTCGAAGGCGGCGTCGATGGCCAGCGCGCCGATCCGCAGTTCGGCGATGCGCCGCTGCTCGTCCGCCAAGCGCGCGGTCAGCGTCGCCACCGACCAGGCGGGCCGGGCCGACAGCCGGGTGGCCACGATCCGCACCGCGAGCGGCAGATGGCCGCAGGCCTCGACCAGCCGCAGGGCGTCCTCCCGCTGCGCCTCCAGCCGCTCCCGGCCGATGATCGAGCCGAGCAGGGCCAGCGCCTCGTCGGTACGGAACGGCTCCAGCAGGAGCTGGGACGTCAACGGCAGGTCGAACATGGGCGATCTGCTGGTGAGGATGACGGCGCAGCTGGACGATCCCGGTATCAGCTCCCGGACCTGGGCGGCGTCCCGGGCGTTGTCCAGGACGATCAGCAGCCGTCGCCCGTCCACCAGCGACCGGAAGAG
>NZ_JBHXSC010000106.1:0-15478 GCF_042716505.1 Streptomyces sp. NPDC058674 | reverse complement strand
CCCCTGGTGCGTCTGCGGGGCCCCGGCCCGGCCGTCCGGCCGCCGGGCCCTCGTGCGTCTGCGGCGCCTCCGGCGGTCCGGCTCACCGGGCCCCCTCGTGCGTCTGCGGGGCCCCGGCCGTCCGTCTGCGGCGCCGCGGCTCCGGGGGCCGGCCCGCGGGTCTGGGCGCCGCGAACGTCCTCGGGTGGCGGGAGGGTGCGCCGCGCGCCGCCGGACGGGGTCAGAGCTCGGAGGCGTACGGGGGTTCCGCGCCCGCCCGGGTGCAGGTGAGGGCCGCAGCGTGGGCCGCGTACGCCAGGACGTCCGGCCAGTCCACCGGGGCGGCCGGAGCAGCCGCGAGCCGGTGGAGCAGGGCCGCGTTGACGGTGTCGCCCGCCCCGATCGTGTCGGCCACCGTGACCCGGCGGCCCGGCACCGCGTGCTCGGCCCCCTCCCGCGTCCACACCGTCAGGCCCGCCCCGCCCCGGGTCAGCACGACCGCGGAGGGGCCGGCCGCCAGCCAGTCGCCGACGCGGCCGCCGAGCCAGGCGGCGTCCTCCTCCGACAGCTTGAGCACGGAGGTGCACGGCAGCAGCCGCTCCAGGAAGCGGGAGCGGTAGGCCGCCGGATCGGCGACCAGGGCCGGGCGGATGTTGGGGTCCAGCAGGGTCAGCAGCCCGCGCCGCGACTCCCGGCGCAGCAGGGCCTCGTACGCGCTCGCACCGGGCTCCAGCACCAGCGAGCAGGTGCCGAGCGCGAGGGCCCGTACGCCGTCCGGGAGGGCGGGCGGCAGGGTGAACAGCCGGTCCGCCGTGCCCTCGACGTAGAAGCCGTACGAGGCGGAGCCGTCCGGGGCCAGCGAGGGTACGGCGAGGGTGGTCGGCTCCGGCCCGCGCTGGACCAGCGAGAGGTCCACCCCGGCCGCCGCCAGCCCGGCCAGCAGGCCCTCGCCGAAGCCGTCGGCTGAGACCCGGGAGCAGAAGGCGGTGTCGGCACCGAGTCGGCCCAGCGCGAGTGCGGTGTTGTACGGGCCGCCGCCCGGCCTCGGCAGCAGCGCGCCCGGCGGCTGAGCCACGGGTACCAGGTCGATGAGGGCTTCTCCGCCGACGACGATCACGCGGGGGAAGCTACCGCATCGGGCGGCGGTATCGTCGGGTGGGCCGGTGGCCCGGCCGGTCCTTTGACCGCCGCCGCGCCCCGCCCCGGTTCCGCCCCCTACCAGCGCCCGACCCCGCCCCGACCCTGCCCCGATCCCGCACCGCCAGGAGAACCCGCATGTCCGCGCCGCAGCCCGCCGCCCGCCGCACCGTCCTCAAGGGCGCCGCCGCGCTCGCCGGGGCCGCCGGCGCCGGGCTGACGCTCGCCGCCTGCTCCACCGCGACCAACAGCGGCGGCGGTACCCCGGCGACCCCCACCGCCCCGGTGGAGCTGGGGGCAGCGGCCGACGTGCCGGTCGGCGGCGCCAAGCTGTACCGGGAGAAGAAGCTGATCGTCAGCTGCCCGTCGGAGGGGCGGTACACGGCGTTCAGTGCCCAGTGCACCCACGCCGGCTGCGTCATGGACAAGATCGTCGAGGGGGAGGGCAACTGCCCCTGCCACGGCAGCCGCTTCGACGTGGCGACCGGCGCGGTCCTGCGCGGGCCCGCCACCGACCCGCTGCCCGCCGTCCCGGTCCGGGCGGAGAACGGTCGCCTGATCGCGGGCTGACCGGCCCCCCGGCCCCCCGGCCCCCGGCCCCCCGGCCCCCGGACCCGGCGCGGCTGCCGGCGGCCCGGGTCGGCCCCGCGGGGCGCCGAGGGGCACCGCGGGGCACCGCGGGGCCGGAGCCGCCCCGGGCGGCCGCCGCTACGCGGTGCCCGCCACGGTCAGGACCGCGACCGGCAGGAGCAGGAGCCACTGCGGCAGCCGGAGCAGTGGCCTCGGCCAGCCGACCGACAGCGTGACGACCAGGAAGGCGACCGTGTAGGCGACGAAGTGCGCGGCCACGAACCACGCCGTCGGCCCGGTCGCCGACGTGTCCTCCGCCAGCGCGAGGTAGACCAGGGCGGCGGCGGAGAGCACCAGGTCGGCGCTCACCATGTGCCACACGGCATGCAGGACCCGCTTGGGTTCGTCGCCGAGTCCGCAGGACAGCAGCGGCCGGACCACGTCCCGGTGCCCGCCGGCGATGTGCGCTGCGGCCACCCCGAACGCGGTGATGCCCGCTGCGAGGAACCAGCCGTTCACCGGATCTCGATTCCTTGGGCGATGACGGCGGCCAGCCGCCCGGCCAGCCGGCGGTCGGGGTGCTCGCCGACCAGCCCGATGTGGAAGAACACGGCTCCCGCCATCGTGTCCAGGACCAGGTCCACGGGGGTGTCGGCCGCGATCTCCCCGCGCGCCGCGGCTCGCTCGAAGACGATCAGCAGCCGCTCATTCGCGGGGGCCAGGAACGCGCCGCGGATGCGCGCCTTCAGTACCGGATCGGCGGCGAAGTCGGCGAGCAGCCCCGGGAGCGCCGCTGCGGCGGCAGGTGCGTGGAACTCGTCGACCAGGCCCTGCAGCAGTGCGGTCAGGTCCCCGGCCAGCGTTCCGGTGTCCGGGACCGGGGCGTGGTCGGTGGTCGTGAACACGGCTTCGAAGACCAGCTCCGGCTTGCCCCGCCACCGGCGGTAGACCGTGTCCTTGCCGACGCCGGCCCGGGCGGCCACCGCCCCGATCGACGTCGCCGCGTAGCCGACCTCGGTCACCAGTGCCGTGGCCGCGCCGACGATCGCCTCGTGCGAACGGGGATTCCTGGGACGTCCCCTGGAGGACGGAACGGAGCTCATGGCAATTACCATACGGGTCGACCCGTATGGGAACAACTTTCGCTCAGTCCCAGTCCCAGGCGATCCCGAGGAGGCCGCGCCGCACCGACGGTTCCAGCAGGTGCACCGCCCGGTGCCGGCCGCTCGGGGTCAGGTCCGCGAGGCCGGTGGGCGGGGCGCCCGGGCCGGTGCGGGCGAAGCTGCGGCAGCGCACCGGCAGGGCCGCCTCGTCGAAGCGGACCTGGAGCATGTACTGGCCGCCCGCGTAGGTGAAGCCGCGCACGTACTCGCCGCTGCGGGCGCCCGTGCCGTCCTCGACGCCGTAGCCGAAGACGTACGTCTCACCGCGCCGCAGCCGCGTGTCGAAGAGCAGCTCGGCGACCACCACCCCGGTCGCCGGGTGGCAGCGCACCCGCCCGGTGCGGCAGTTCTCGTACGCGGCCACCTCCACGCGGGAGGCGTCGCAGCCCGGGTCGCCGTGGTGGACGGCGAGGTAGCGGTCGACGCCGTCGCGGTGGGCCCGGACGATCTGCTGGGACTCCCGGGACCGCAACTCCCCGGCGGGCCCGATACGGACCCGCTCGTGGTGGCCGAGCGAGTGCAGCCCGCCGTCGGGCGGCAGCTCCATCGCCCCCAGCAGCTGCTCCACCGACGCGCCCACATCGATCAGCGCCCGGTACGAGCGGGAGGCCGGGCGGCCCGGCCCGGAGCCGCGCTCCGGGGCGCCGAGCAGCCGCAGCAGGGCGCCGTCCGGGAGCTCCAGGATCTCCTCCAGGGCGGTGACGGCCCGCAGGGACTCCGGATGGCGCGGTCGCCGGGCGCCCTGCTGCCAGTAGCTGAGACTCGTGACGCCCACCTTGATGCCGCGCGCCGCCAGCCGGTGCTGCACCCGGTGCAGGGGGAGGCCCCGGGCGGCGAGGGCGGCCCGCAGGGCGAGGTGGAAGGGCCCGCCGCGCAGTAACTGTCCGATATCCGCCGTGTCCCGGGCCGGCCGCATGGCGACTCCTCTGTGAACGTTCACGCCCAACGGTGCGGGGGCCGCGCCGGTGACCCCGGGGGACCAGGTGAAACGACAGCAACCGTTCACACCGCAGCCCCACCGTTCACACGGCAAGGTCACCGCGTATTGAAGCGTGTTGACCTGATCGCGACAACTCCCCGATGCTCCTCCACAGCGTCCGGACGCGCTCCTCCACCCCCACATCCCCGCCTCGGGAGGAACGCGATGCGCAACCGAAAGCGGCGGCTCTACCCGGCCGCCCTCCTCACCGCCCTGCTCCTCGTCCTGTCCGCCGGCACCGCCACCGCTGCCGACGCCGGCACCGCCACCGCTGCCGACGCCGGCGCCGACTCCGCCGCCCTCGCCACCAAGCGCCTGAACATCACCATGCAGGCCCAGCAGAAGACCAACTGGTGCTGGGCCGCCGGCGGCAACACCATCGCCACCTGGTTCGGCCGCGCCCACAGCCAGAACCAGTTCTGCAACGCCGCCTTCAACCGCCAGCAGGGCTACGACTGCCCCAACAACCAGGCCACCCTCGGCAACGTCCAGACCGGCTTGCGCTGGACCGGCATCAACCCCGGCTCCTACGTGAGCGGCTGGCTCCAGTACTCCACCGTCCAGACCGAGATCAATGCCGACCGCCCGATCGAGACCCGGATCCAGTGGTCCAACGGCGGTGGCCACATGCACGTCCTCTACGGCTACGACACCGCCGCGAACTGGGTCTACTGGGGCGACCCGTGGCCCTCCAGCGACCGCTACAACTGGGCCTCCCACGCCTGGTACGTGAACAACGGCACCTTCTCCTGGACCCACTCCCTCTACCGGATCGGGGCGTGACCGCCATGACCCTGCGCACCCCCGCCACCTTCACCTCCACCGCCGCGGTCCTCACGGCCGCCGCTCTCCTCGGGTTCGGCGGACAGGCCGCCGCGGCCCCCGTGCCGCAGCCCCCGACCGCCACCGCCGAAGCCCTGGAGGCCGCCGGGCGGGCGGCCGCCGCCCCCGAGACGCTGACCACCCTCTCCCGCTTCTTCGCCCGGGAGGGCAAGGCCGCGCAGGCCGCCGCGCAGCCCCGCATCGAAGGCACGGCGATCCCCGTCAGCCACCTCTCCCCGGACTTCGTCGCGGGGAAGGCGGGGGCGCCCGTGGCGCGCCTGGAATTCCTGGCCAGCAGGGCCGTCTACGCCGACGGCCGGCAGGCCGCCCTGTGGACCGTCCGGACGGAGACCGGCTGGCAGGTGGTGAACATAGCCACCGGCGACGACGAGTTCCGCTACGCGCGACTGGGCGCCGCGAAACTCCCGGGCGGCACCGTCTTCCGGGAGCCGCAGATCGACGCCTGGTACGTGGCCGCGGGCAGCAGGGTGCTGCCGCTGGACGAGGACGCCGTACGGGCCGTGGGCGCCGGGGGGACCAGCCTCGACGGGTACCGGGCGCGGGTCGTCGCCGCGTACGGGGACAAGCTGCCGGGCTCGGCGTACGCCGAGGGGGGCATGGCGGGCGGCTTCGAGGAGGCGGCCCCGCCCGCCCCCGCCGGCCCCGCGGGGGGCGCGCCGGAACTCGCCGCCGGAGCGGGGGCGCCGGCCCTGGGCGGGGCCGGGGTGCTCGCGCTGGGCGGGGCCGGGGCGCTGCTCCTGGCCCGCTCGCGGCGCCGCCGCCGGGGGGCCGCCGGGGGGTAGGCGCAGCGGTACGGCCGCCGGGGTGTGACCCCCGGTCCGCGGGCCCGGCTCCCCCGGAGCCGGGCCCGCGGGACGGTCCGGGGGTGCGGTGCGCTGTCAGTGGGCGGAAGTAGGGTGGTCGGCATGGCCGACCCTTCCAGCTACCGTCCCAAGCCTGGACAGATCCCGGACTCCCCCGGGGTCTACAAGTTCCGCGACGAGCACCGCCGGGTGATCTACGTCGGGAAGGCCAAGAGCCTGCGCCAGCGCCTGGCCAGCTACTTCCAGGACCTCGCCGGCCTGCACCCCCGCACCGCCACCATGGTGACCACGGCCGCCTCCGTCGAGTGGACCGTCGTCTCCACCGAGGTCGAGGCGCTCCAGCTCGAATACTCCTGGATCAAGGAGTTCGACCCCCGCTTCAACGTCAAGTACCGCGACGACAAGAGCTACCCCTCCCTCGCCGTCACCATGAACGAGCAGTACCCCCGCGTCCAGGTCATGCGCGGCCCCAAGAAGAAGGGCGTGCGCTACTTCGGCCCCTACGGGCACGCCTGGGCCATCCGCGAGACCGTCGACCTGATGCTCCGGGTGTTCCCGGTGCGGACCTGCTCCGCAGGCGTGTTCAAGCGGTCCGCGCAGATCGGCCGCCCCTGCCTGCTCGGCTACATCGGCAAGTGCTCCGCGCCCTGCGTCGGCCGGGTCACCCCCGAGGAGCACCGCGAACTGGCCGAGGACTTCTGCGACTTCATGGCCGGCCGGACCGGCACCTACCTCTCCCGCCTCGAAGCGCAGATGCAGGACGCCGCCGAGGACATGGAGTACGAGAGGGCCGCCCGGCTGCGCGACGACATCGGGGCGCTGCGCCGGGCCATGGAGAAGAACGCGGTCGTGCTTGCCGACGCCACCGACGCCGACCTGGTCGCGGTCGCCGAGGACGAGCTCGAGGCCGCCGTGCAGATCTTCCACGTGCGCGGCGGCCGGGTCCGGGGCCAGCGCGGCTGGGTCACCGACAAGGTCGAGGCCGTCGACACCGCCGGGCTCGTCGAGCACGCCCTCCAGCAGCTGTACGGGGAGGAGCAGGGCGAGTCCGTGCCCAAGGAGGTGCTCGTCCCCGCGCTCCCCGAGGACACTCCCGCGCTGGCCGAGTGGCTCGCCGGGCGCCGCGGGTCCCAGGTCAGCCTGCGGATCCCGCAGCGGGGGGACAAGAAGGCCCTCATGGAGACCGTCCACCGCAACGCCCAGCAGTCCCTCGTCCTGCACAAGACCAGGCGTGCCAGCGACCTCACCACCCGCTCCCGGGCCCTGGAGGAGATCGCCGAGGCGCTGGAGCTGGACGGCGCGCCCCTGCGCATCGAGTGCTTCGACATCTCCCACCTCCAGGGAGACGACGTGGTCGCGTCGATGGTCGTCTTCGAGGACGGGCTGGCCCGCAAGAGCGAGTACCGGCGCTTCCAGATCAAGTCCTTCGAGGGGCAGGACGACGTCCGCTCCATGCACGAGGTCGTCTCGCGCCGCTTCCGCCGCTACCTCCTGGAGAAGGTGAAGACGGGGGAGTGGGATGCGCAGGACGCCCTGGACGCGGGGGACGCCGACGCGCCCGAGGACGACGGGCGGCCCAGGCGCTTCGCCTATCCGCCCCAGCTCGTCGTGGTCGACGGCGGCCGGCCGCAGGTCGCGGCGGCCAAGCGGGCCCTGGAGGAGCTCGGGATCGACGACGTGGCCGTCTGCGGCCTGGCCAAGCGGCTTGAGGAGGTGTGGCTGCCCGGCGAGGACGACCCGGTCGTGCTCCCCCGTACCAGCGAGGGCCTCTACCTGCTCCAGCGGGTCCGCGACGAAGCCCACCGGTTCGCGATCCAGTACCAGCGCAACAAGCGCGGCAGGCGTCTGAAGGCCGGACCGCTGGACGAGGTGCCGGGCCTCGGCGAGAGCCGCAGGCAGGCCCTCGTCAAGCACTTCGGTTCGGTGAAGAAGCTGAGACAGGCGACAATCGACCAGATCTGCGAGGTCCCAGGCATAGGCCGCAAGACGGCCGAGACCGTGGCCGCGGCCCTCGCCGGGGCGGTTCCCGCCGGTCCTGCGGTGAACACCGCCACAGGAGAGATCATTGAGGATGAGACCCCCGCATCCGCGGGAGCATCGTCCGAACGGGG
This sequence comes from Streptomyces sp. NPDC058674, assembly GCF_042716505.1. NCBI lineage: Bacteria > Bacillati > Actinomycetota > Actinomycetes > Kitasatosporales > Streptomycetaceae > Streptomyces > Streptomyces sp. NPDC058674. Next base: position 7,893 of record NZ_JBHXSC010000106.1, on the reverse strand, counting down.
GACCGAGCAATGACCGAGCACGAGACCGCGCACGACCGAGACGGAGCACAGGTGAGTACGGGCACGACAGTGGAGCCCGGTGATACCGCAGAGGCGGCCATCCCCGAGCTGGTGATCATCTCCGGCATGTCCGGGGCCGGCCGCAGTACGGCGGCCAAGTGTCTGGAGGACCTCGGCTGGTTCGTCGTCGACAACCTCCCGCCCGCGCTGATCCCCACGATGGTGGAGCTCGGCGCCCGCTCGCAGGGCAACGTGGCGCGCATCGCCGTCGTCGTCGACGTCCGCGGCCGGCAGTTCTTCGACGCGCTGCGCGAATCCCTCGCCGTCCTCGACAGCAAGGGCGTCACCCGGCGCATCGTCTTCCTGGAGTCCTCCGACGACGCGCTGGTCCGCCGCTTCGAGTCGGTCCGCCGCCCGCACCCCCTCCAGGGCGACGGGCGCATCACCGACGGCATCGCCGCGGAGCGGGACCTGCTGCGGGAGCTGCGCGGCGACGCCGACCTGGTGATCGACACCTCCAGCCTGAACGTGCACGAGCTGCGGGCCAAGATGGACGCCCAGTTCGCCGGCGACGAGGAGCCCGAGCTGCGGGCCACCGTCATGTCCTTCGGCTACAAGTACGGCCTCCCGGTCGACGCCGACCTCGTCGTCGACTGCCGCTTCATCCCCAACCCGCACTGGGTGCCGGAGCTGCGCCCCTTCACCGGGCTCAACGAGGAGGTGTCGGGCTACGTGTTCAGCCAGCCCGGCGCCAAGGAGTTCCTCGACCGCTACACCGAGCTGCTCCAGCTCATCGCCACCGGCTACCGCCGCGAGGGCAAGCGGTACGTGACCATCGCGGTCGGGTGCACGGGCGGCAAGCACCGCAGCGTGGCCATGTCCGAGAAGCTCGCCGCCCGCCTTGCCTCCGAGGGAGTCGAGACCGTCGTAGTCCACCGGGACATGGGGCGCGAGTGACCTCACGCACCCCGCGGCTGAGCCGCCTGCGCCGCCTCACCCCGGGACGGGGCGAGGACGGCGCGGGCCGCTCCGGCCGCCGGCGCGGCGCCGCGCCGAAGGTCGTCGCACTCGGCGGCGGACAGGGCCTGTCGGCCTCGCTCGCCGCGCTGCGCCGGATCACCGGTGACCTCACCGCCGTGGTCACCGTCGCCGACGACGGCGGCTCCAGCGGCCGGCTCCGGGAGGAGCTCGGCGTGCTGCCGCCCGGCGACCTCCGCAAGGCGCTGGCCGCGCTGTGCGGCGACGACGACTGGGGCCAGACCTGGGCCCGGGTCATCCAGCACCGCTTCCAGTCCGAGGGGGACCTGCACGGGCACGCCGTCGGCAACCTGCTGATCGTCGCCCTGTGGGAGCAGCTCGGCGATCCCGTCCAGGCCCTCGACCTGGTGGGCAGGCTGCTCGGGGCACAGGGCCGGGTGCTGCCGATGTCGGCGGTGCCGCTGGAGCTCCAAGCCCTGGTCAAGGGACACGACCCGGCCCGGCCCCAGGACGTGGACACCGTCCGCGGGCAGGCCACCGTGGCCCTGACCCCGGGCGAGGTGCTCTCCGTACAGGTCGTGCCGAGCGACCCGCCGGCCGTGCCGGAGGCCGTCGCCGCGGTGCTGGACGCCGACTGGGTGGTGCTCGGCCCCGGGTCCTGGTTCTCCTCCGTGATCCCGCACCTGCTGGTGCCGGAGCTGCTCGACGCGCTGGTCGAGACGAAGGCCCGGCGGGTCCTGTCGCTGAACCTCGCGCCGCAGCCCGGTGAAACAGAGGGCTTCTCTCCGCAGCGTCATTTGGAGGTTTTGGCCCGACACGCCCCTAAACTCGCCCTGGACGTGGTGTTGGCCGACGAGGCCGCCGTGCCCGACCGCGAGTCGCTCTCCGATGCCGCAAAGCGCTTCGGCGCCGCGGTCGAGCTGGCGCCCGTGGCCAGGCAGGACGGCTCCCCGAAGCACGACCCGGAGCTGCTGGCCGCCGCGTACGACCGTATTTTTCGGATGCATGGAAGGATCGGCCCATGGCGATGACGCCTGCGGTGAAGGACGAGATCTCTCGCCTGCCCGTCACCCGGACCTGCTGCAGAAAGGCCGAGGTCTCGGCGATCCTGCGGTTCGCGGGCGGGTTGCACCTGGTGAGCGGCCGCATCGTCATCGAGGCGGAGCTGGACACGGGGATCGCCGCCCGGCGCCTGCGCAAGGACATCCTGGAGATCTTCGGCCATTCCTCGGACCTGGTGGTGATGGCCCCCGGCGGACTGCGCCGCGGCAGCCGCTACGTGGTCCGCGTCGTGGCCGGCGGTGACCAGCTGGCGCGCCAGACGGGCCTCGTGGACGGCCGCGGACGTCCGATCCGGGGCCTCCCGCCCCAGGTGGTCTCCGGGGCCACCTGCGACGCGGAGGCGGCCTGGCGCGGCGCCTTCCTGGCCCACGGCTCGCTCACCGAGCCGGGCCGGTCCTCCTCCCTGGAGGTCACCTGCCCCGGCCCGGAGGCCGCCCTGGCCCTGGTGGGCGCCGCCCGCAGGCTGTCCATCGCCGCCAAGGCGCGCGAGGTGCGCGGAGTGGACCGGGTCGTGGTCCGCGACGGCGACGCGATCGGTGCGCTGCTGACCCGGCTGGGCGCGCACGAGTCGGTCATGGCCTGGGAGGAGCGGCGCATGCGGCGCGAGGTGCGCGCCACCGCCAACCGCCTCGCCAACTTCGACGATGCGAACCTGCGCCGCTCGGCGCGGGCCGCGGTGGCCGCCGGAGCCCGGGTGCAGCGTGCGCTGGAGATCCTCGCCGAGGAGGTCCCCGAGCACCTCGCCGCGGCCGGACGGCTGCGCATGGAGCACAAGCAGGCGTCCCTGGAGGAGCTGGGCGCGCTCGCCGACCCGCCGCTGACCAAGGACGCGGTCGCCGGCCGGATCCGCCGACTGCTGGCGATGGCCGACAAGCGGGCCCAGGACCTCGGCATTCCGGGCACCGAGTCGAACCTGGAACTCAGCGAGGAGATGGCCGACAACATGGCCGGCTGACCGGTTCGCGCACGTACGCCGAAAGGGGCCCGCACGAGTGGTCGTGCCGGCCCCTTTCGGCAGGCCCCATTGACATGAGCATGGGCTCATCGTGAGCCTGTCGTCCGAACGCTTTCGTGGCAGACGACGCCCAGGGGGGCACATGAGGCACCGCGCGAGATCGATCCTCGCCGCAAGCGCACTCGTCTTCGCAACCACACTGGCCGCGCTACCCGCGGCGGCCCAGGCCCAGCCCGGCTCCGCCACCGCTTCCGGCGCCGACGAGGTCCGCGTCTACGACGCGCGGATCACCCGGGAACAGGTCCCGCTCGTCCTCGCCGCCGGCCAGGACGCCCACGAGCTCACCGAACGCGCGCCGGAGAACGGCACCGCCGAGGTCGAGCTCTTCCTCACCCCGGGACAGGCCGGCGAGCTCGCCGCCCAGGGCATCGGGCTCACCGAGCGCAAGGTGCCCGCCGCGGGCCTGGCCCGCAAGGCCGACGGCGACGGGGTCTTCCGTCCGTACAGCGGCAAGGGCGGCCTCCAGGAGGAGATCCTGCGGACCGCCGGCGAGAACCCGGAGCTCACCAAGGTCGTCTCCATCGGCAAGACCGTCCAGGGCAAGGACATCCTCGCCCTCAAGGTCAGCAAGAACGCCAAGAAGGCCAAGGACGGCGACAAGCCGTCCGTGCTGTACATGTCCAACCAGCACGCCCGCGAGTGGATCACCCCGGAGATGACCCGGCGGCTGATGCACCACACCCTGGACAACTACGGCAAGGACCCGCGGATCACCAGGCTGGTGGACTCCAGCGAGCTGTGGTTCCTGCTCTCCGCCAACCCCGACGGCTACGACTACACGCACGCCCCGGACGGCGAGCGGCTGTGGCGCAAGAACCTGCGCGACAACAACGCCGACGGCAAGATCACGACGGGCGACGGGGTCGACCTCAACCGGAACTTCGCCTACAAGTGGGGCTATGACAACGAGGGCTCCTCGCCGAACCAGGCGAGCGAGACCTACCGCGGCCCCAAGGCCTCCTCCGAGCCGGAGACCACCGCCCTCGACCGGTTCGAGAAGCGGATCGGATTCGAGTACGCCGTCAACTACCACTCGGCCGCCGAACTGCTGCTCTACGGCGTGGGCTGGCAGGTGGCCACCCCCACCCCCGACGACGTCGCCTACGAGGCGCTCGCGGGCACCCCGGAGAACCCGGCGGTCCCGGGCTACTACCCGCAGGTCTCCTCGGAGCTCTACACCACCAACGGCGAAGCCGACGGCCACGGCTCCAACGTCAACGGCATCATGATGTTCACACCGGAGATGACCACCTGCCAGACGGCCTCCGCGATCGACCCCGACGACCGGTGGAAGCCCGAGGACTGCGCCTCCGGCTTCAACTTCCCGGACGACGAGAAGCTGATCCAGGCGGAGTTCGCCAAGAACGTCGCCTTCGCCCTCTCGGTCGGCGAGAGCGCCGCACACCCGGACCGGCCGGCGTCCTCCCTGGGCCTGACCGCCGCCGACTTCACCGTGGACCCCTTCACCACTTCCTACGCGGCCCGCGGCGAGGACCAGGAGGTCTCCGTCACGGCCCGCACGTCGCTGCGCGACAAGGAGCTGAACTTCCGGATCAACGGCGGACGCACGCACGACGAGGACCTCAAGGCCTGGAAGGGCGGCGAGGTCTACGGCGGCGAGGACAACAACTGGTTCGACGAGTACCGGGCCGAGGTCGAAGGCGCCAGGCCCGGAGACAGGGTCGAGGTCTGGTTCACCGGCCGCGACCGCTCCGGCGGGCAGGTCTCCAGCGAGCACTTCACGTACACGGTGGCCGAGCGGCCGCGCGCGGACGTGCTGGTGATCGCGGAGGAGGGCGGCAAGGCCCAGCACGCCCGGGCGTACGTGGACGCGCTGCGCGCCAACGGCCGGTCCGCGGCCGTCTGGGACGTCGCCGCCCAGGGGACACCGCACCACCTCGGGGTGCTCTCCCACTTCCGTACGGCCGTCCACTACACGGGGGCCAAGACCCCCGGGGGCGACACCCAGCTCGCGGTGCGCGACTTCCTCAACGAGGGCGGCAAGCTGATCGAGGCCGGCGAGCTGGCGGGCGGCAACGCCCAGGTCGGCCGCGCCGTCACCAACGACTTCAGCCAGTACTGGCTCGGCGCCTACGGCCGTACGAGCGCCCCCGGCGCCACCGGCTTCACCGGCGCGGGCGCCCTCGCCGGAGCCAAGGGCGGCCTCGGCGACGCGGCGGGCAACCCGCTGAACGCCCCCGGCGCCTACACGGTGACCTCCGAAACTCTGGCCCCCGCGCAGTTCCCGCAGTTCAGGAGTGCACAGGCAGGCCGGTTCGCCGGAGTCACCAACCCGTACGCCCCCTACGCCGGCGCCACCATGGCCTCGGCCCTCCACGCGGACGACGACTGGAAGCGGCTCGTCCGCACGATCGACCTGACCGGGGTCAAGGCCGCGGACAAGCCGCAGCTGAAGCTCGCGCTCAACTGGAACACCGAGGAGGGGTACGACCACGCCGCGCTGGAGGCCCGCACGGCGGGCGGGGACGACTGGACCACGCTCCCCGAGGCGAGTGGCCTGACCAGCACGGACGTACCGCAGGAGTGCGGGGCCGGCTTCTTCGTCAACGGCCACCCGTTCCTGCGCCGCTACCTCACGCTGGAGGCCGGCGGCTGCACCGCGCGCGGCACCAGCGGAGCCTGGAACAGCTTCACCGGCTCGTCCGGCGGCTGGAAGCAGGTCTCCTTCGACCTGAGCGCCTACGCCGGCACGTCGGTGGAGGTCTCGCTCTCCTCGATCACCGATCCGGGCTCGGGCGGCCGCGGCGTCTTCGCGGACGAGGCGCGCCTCTCCGTCGGCGGCGCGGACCAGCCCGCCGAGGGGTTCGAGACCTCCCTCGGCGTCTGGACCGCCCAGGGCGCGCCTGCCGGAAGCCCCGAAGTTCCGGGCGATTGGTCCCGGTCCGGTGAGCTGTTCACGTCCTACGCGGCGGTGACTACGCGTGACACCGTCCTCCTCGGCTTCGGCCTGGAGCACGTGCCGGCCCCGGCGGAGCGAGCCGTACTCGTCGGTAAGGCGCTCCGGACGCTGAACCGCTGACCAGCCACCCCGTACCGCCCTCACTCTGAGCGACGAGGGCCCAAGGCCCCGGGGGCCCGTGCCGGAGCGGCCGGCACGGGGCCCCGGGGCGTGTCAGCCCCGGTCCGATGTCACTCAGAAGCTCACGGAGAGGTAGGGTCGTAAGCGGTCGGGGACATCCCATACAGCTCGCCGGCGCACTTACCGGCGCACCAACGAGGAGATCGGTTCGTGACGATCCGCGTAGGCATCAACGGTTTTGGCCGAATTGGCCGCAACTACTTCCGTGCGCTCCTGGAGCAGGGAGCGGACATCGAGATCGTCGGTGTCAACGACCTGACTGACAACGCCACCCTGGTGCACCTGCTCAAGTACGACACCATCCTGGGCCGCCTCAAGGCCGAGGTCTCCCACACCGCGGACACCATCACGGTCGCGGGCAACACCTTCAAGACCTTCGCCGAGCGCGACCCGGCGAACCTCCCCTGGGGGGAGCTCGGCGCCGACATCGTCATCGAGTCGACCGGCATCTTCACCAAGAAGGCCGACGCCGCCAAGCACATCGCGGCCGGCGCGAAGAAGGTCCTCATCTCGGCTCCGGCCAAGGACGAGGACATCACGATCGTGATGGGCGTCAACCAGGACAAGTACGACGCGGCCAGCCACCACGTCATCTCCAACGCCTCCTGCACCACCAACTGCGTGGCGCCGATGGCCAAGGTCCTCCTGGAGAACTTCGGCATCGTCAAGGGCATGATGACGACGGTCCACGCGTACACGAACGACCAGCGCATCCTGGACTTCCCGCACTCGGACCTGCGCCGCGCCCGCGCCGCAGCCGAGAACATCATCCCCACGACCACCGGTGCCGCCAAGGCGACCGCGCTGGTCATCCCCGAGCTCGCCGGCAAGCTCGACGGCATCGCGATGCGCGTCCCGGTCCCGACCGGCTCCGTGACCGACCTGGTCATCGAGCTGGAGCGCGAGGTCACCCGCGACGAGGTCAACGCGGCCTTCCAGAAGGCGGCCGAGGGCCAGCTCAAGGGCATCCTCGACTACACCGAGGACGCGATCGTCTCCTCCGACATCGTGAACTGGCCGGCGTCCTGCACCTTCGACTCCTCCCTGACCATGGTCCAGGGCAAGAGCGTGAAGGTCATCGGCTGGTACGACAACGAGTGGGGCTACTCCAACCGCCTCGTGGACCTTACGGTCTTCGTCGGTGGCCAGCTCTAAGGTCGCCCCGGTTCCAAGGCAAGGCACCACGAGGTGAGCACAGGGTCCGGGCAGCGCGACGAAGCGCCGCACGGGCCCTGTTGCTTGCTCGTTCTCCCTTCCTCGCCCTTCGGGCGAAGGGCTCAAAAGGAGTAGTAGAAACACATGAAGACGATCGACGAACTGCTCGCCGAAGGCGTCAAGGGCAAGCGGGTCTTCGTCCGCGCGGACCTCAACGTCCCGCTCGCCGAGGGTTCCATCACCGACGACGGCCGCATCCGCGCCGTCCGGCCCACGATCGCGAAGCTCGCCGAATCCGGCGCCCGCGTCATCGTGGCCTCGCACCTGGGCCGCCCCAAGGGCGCCCCGGACCCGGCCTTCACGCTCGCCCCGGCCGCCAAGCGCCTCGGCGAACTGCTCGGCAAGGACGTCGCGTTCGCCACCGACACCGTCGGCGACTCCGCCAAGGAGACCGTGGCGGCCCTCACCGACGGCCAGGTGGCCGTCATCGAGAACCTGCGCTTCAACGCCGGCGAGACCTCGAAGGACGACGCCGAGCGCGGCGCCTTCGCGGACCGGCTCGCGGAGCTCGCCGACGTCTACG